>JANOET010000201.1:0-2187 GCA_031413415.1 Acidimicrobiaceae bacterium | reverse complement strand
CCCGTTCCTTCGTGGGCCTTGGACCGTTCGGCCGCAGCGAGCAGCTTGGCCTGCGCGACACCGACGCGATCCAGATGGCGCTGTAACGCGAGCAGGCCGGCACGTTGAGATACCGGTCCGAGACACAGTTCGACGAGGTCGTCAGCGGCAATGGCTGCCGTTTCCAGGGCGTCGAGGATCTCATCCACAAACCCATCATACGAACATACGTTCGATCTGTCAACCGATTCGACGAGGATTTCTCGAGATTCCTCAACCAGCTCGACCCCGCACACATCTGCCGGTCCGGGTGGGTCGACGTCGTCGCGAGAGCGGGCAAAGTTCTCGGCTCTGTGACAGGAGGGTAGGGCGAGACGGGGCGTGTCCGGCTTGCACCCCTGACAGAGCCGACCACTGTAAGTGGTTGAACTTCACGGAAAGAGGCCGATGGGCCCTGGTGGACCGCGACCAGATGAGTGACCATGACTCCGTAGGCATGTTCTGCAAAATCTGGAGGTTCGCAATGCGCTCACTCATCCATCTCGGCACGCTTGTTGGCGTCGCCGCGCTCGCCGTTGGCACCGTCGGTGCCGCCCAAGCCGCAGGCCCAACCGTCTATGACGCCATCCCCGCGCCGTTGCCGTACAGCATGCCCAGTCTCGGTGGAGAGGCGTACTCGCAGGACCAGATCGGCGATGAGATCCGCTTCGCCAATGGTGCGACCACCCTCCAAACGGGGACGATCGCCATGGTCAGTTGGGTGTGCCAGTCAGGCGCCTGGAACACGGACGACTGTGTCAGCGCAGCAGGCGCGACGTTCGATCACCCGATCACGCTCAACCTCTACAACGTCGACATGTCGAGCGGATCCCCAGTGGTGGGGACGCTGATCAAGTCCGTCACACGGACGTTCTCGATGCCGTACCGGCCGTCCACCGACCAGACCTGCGCCGACTCGGCCGGGCCGGGCCAATGGAAGGCAGCTGACGGCCTGTGCCGCAACGGGTACGCGTTCGAGATCAACTTCGATCTCGCCGGGGTCGCAGTGCCCGCCGAGGTCATCTTCGGTGTCGCCTACAACACCCGCACCAGCGGCGAAGCACCGATGGGTGTCAGTGGCCCCTACGACTCGTTGAACGTCGGTCTGAACACCGTCGGCACCCCGGTCGCCGGGGACGTCAACCCCGACGTCATCTTCTGGGACACCGCCTACGCAGGCAACTACGCCGATGGTGGCACTGCCGGTGTGGACACCTTCCGTGCCGACAGCGGCTGGACCGGATACGCAGTCGCCGCCCGCTTCGCCACCGTCGATGCGCCGGTGCTGACGCCTGACAACTGCAAGAACGGCGGCTACGTCGGCCTCAAGTTCCGCAACCAGGGTCAGTGCATCGCATCCATCGTTGCCAACGCCAACTCTGGCAAGTAACCGAACCGCGACAAGCGGTCACGGACTGGGGCACGATCTTCGGGTCGTGCCCCAGTCGCGTGCTGCCTCTGACCGGGCCGTCGGTCGGCAGAGCCGAGTCAGGAGCTGACGTTGATCGTGTTGACCGCCAGGCCGCACCTGACTCCCAAAGCCGCTCGTTGGCTGACGAATGCGCTGCAGATCACACTCCCAGGCCACCACTGGCTCCGACAGCTCGGGTAGCGACGCCGGCTACAGGTCGATCGCGTCGACGGTGCGCAGCACGACGCGCAGGTACCGCGCCATGTCGACCAGCTCGTCGTCGGTGAGCGCCTGGGTCACCAGCGCTTCGTGACGGTTGAAGGCGGGCATGATCTCGTCGACCGCCTTCTTGCCCTTCGCCGTGCACGACACCATCACCCGCCGACCGTCGACACGGTCGTTGCGTCGACGCAGCAACTGGCGCGCCTCGAGCGTCTTCATCACCCCGGTCAATGTCGCTGCCGTCACCCCCGCCTCGGATGCCAACGACCGGGCGTCCATCTCGCCCCACACGCGCAGCACGAACAGCGTGGTGAACGCGCTCCACGACAGCTCGTGCTGAGCGAGGATGTTGTTCTCCATGTGGTTGCGCACTGCGGTGGCGGCACGGAAGATGTTGCTCACTGCTGTAATTATTTTGGAAAAGGATCGGTCATGATGATGAACGAAAGAGTGGACGTAGAGCAGGTGGTCATATCTACCGGTTCAATAGGATTTGATATGGCTTTAGGTATTGGAGGTTTACCAAAAGGACGGGT
>JANOET010000200.1:0-4632 GCA_031413415.1 Acidimicrobiaceae bacterium | reverse complement strand
GACATCCGTGTCCACTTGGTCGGATCCGACTTCAGGGTGCGCTGGAGGAGACCGAGGACGATCGCCAGTTCAGGGTTCGAGGCACCGGTGGGGTCGGGCACCTCACCGGACTTCTCGAACTCGACACCCTTGTGCAGCAGCAACGTGGCGTCGCCGCCGTCGTCGAGGATCATGTTGGCTTCCGTCGACTCGCCGTTGGGGCTGTCGGGCCACGACATCATCTGCTCGGTGCACCACCAGTACTCCTCCAGCGTCTCGCCCTTCCATGCGAACACGGGGACGCCCTGCGGGTCCTCCGGCGTGCCATTGGGACCCACGGCGACAGCCGCGGCGGCGTGGTCCTGGGTGGAGAAGATGTTGCAGCTGGCCCAACGCACCTCGGCGCCCAGCTCGACCAGGGTCTCGATGAGCACCGCCGTCTGGATGGTCATGTGCAGCGAGCCCGAGATGCGGGCACCCTTCAACGGCTTCAGCGGCCCGTACTCCTTGCGGAGGGCACGCAGGCCGGGCATTTCGTGTTCGGCGAGGTGGATCTCCTTACGACCGAACGGGGCGAGCGACAGATCGGCGACGCGGTAATCACGGCGCGCTGCGAGCGATGACATGGGGTGGTTCCTCCGGGAACTGATCTCCTGCAAGGCAGGAGGGGTGGGAACCGGGCCGGTGCCAACTGGCAGCTCTCTGATCAGCCCGAACGGCTGCCCAGTGTAGTGCTGTTCAGCTCAGGACGACGGCATACACGTCGACGAGATAGTGGGCGTACCCGCCGAAGTTGAAGAACCGAGCGACCTGCGACGACCCATAGGTGATCAGTGCCATGTTGGCGACCGGACTCGACTCGGTCGTGTTGATGTTCGCCACGACCGGCCGCGACGAGGCAGGTGGATACACCGTGAGGTAGCTGGTCACGGCGTTGGTCGGATACACGCGCTTGAGACTGGCGTTGGTGAGGTTGCCGATCAGCGCCGACTGAGCGCCAACCGACACGCCGCCCACATTCACGCTGTTCGAGAACGCCGCGAAACTCCAGTCCTCGGCTTGCGCGGGCCCCAGCGGCACGGCACCGAAGGCCGGGGTACGGGTGTCGAACACTCGGAACGGTCGGGACAGGGGAACGACACGACCGGTGGTCGTGTCGTCGACGATGTTGCGCATGACACCCTGCAGATCGACGACAACGTTGACGGCGTTGGCGCCAGCATTGACGATCCGGACCTTGCCGTCGGCGCCGATCCTCACGGCGACCGTGTTGGCCGTCACTGCTCTGGCCTCGACGCTCGCGCTGCGCGTGCGTGCCGCGCCCGCCTCGGGTTGGACGGACAACAGGGTGCGGCCGGCGGGCAGCACCGCGGTCACGTTGAGGAACACCGAGCTGATGTTGTCGGACGCAGGCGAAGCGAGCAAGGGAACCTTCGACGTCGTGTCGGCGCGCACCGCGTTGCGAATCGTCAGCTCGAGCGTTCCCCCGGCTGGGATGGGAGTGTCCGCAGCGGCGCCGTGACGCGTGTCGAGCAGACGGACGGGCGGGTTCGCGCCTTTCAGGCGCGCACCGCGCTCGTCGTTGTCGATCTCGGGTACTGCGTCGTACGCGCTGGTGGACCACCAGCCGATCACGTCGATGGCAACGGTGCTGGACACCCCGGAACCGAACATGTTGATGTTGATCATGCCGTTCGCATCGGCGCGCAGCACGGCGAGGTTCGACACGGTGGTGCCACGACGGAAGTTGACGCTGCTGGCCACGGGTGCAGTGGCGCCGCTGTAGGCACGCAAGTAGCCGTCCATGCCGGCGCGTTCGACGGTGATCGTCGCGAGGACGGACAGCACGTCGGTCGTCACGATCCCCTGGCCACTCGGCAACCACGGTGCCGGCCCCGCGAGCTTCAGCAGATCGACGGGTTTCACCACGCCGTGAGCTACCGGCGCCCTGAACACTCGGACCGGCGTCGCCAGCGCGTGGTACTCACCGCCGGCGCACAGGCCGGTGCATGGCACTGCGGCCGACGCCGAACCGGGGCCTTGCAGCGACGAAGCGCCCACGGCCGTGGCGATCAGCGTGGCGACGATGAGAAGTCGACGGGCGATTCGAGCAGCGTTCATGCGTGAATCAACCTACCAGCGCGCTTTTGCGAGGTCAGGTCAGGCCGAGAACGTGGGCGTCAGTTCGCCGGCGGCGATGCGCGCATCGAGGGCTTCCGCCTCGACAGCCGGTACCTCGATCGCTTCGTCGGGCAGCATCACCGGAATGCCATCGCGCACCTCGTACCGGCGGCGCAGACGCGGGTTGTAGAGGCCGCCGTCGTCGCCGAGGTAGTAGAGCGGACCCTTGTCGACCGGGCAAGCCAGAACAGCCAAAAGGCGAGCGTCGAGTGCCATGGGAAATCTCCTCAGATGCTCGTGATGAGCGCGAGCAGTTCGGCGACGTGCTGATCGCACGAGTCGCGGTCGGGTGCCTCGAGGTTGAGGCGCAGCAACGGCTCGGTGTTCGACGGGCGAAGGTTGAACCACCACGGACCACAGTCGACGGTGAGACCATCGAGACGGTCCTGCGGGAACGCACCGAACTCGCGTGCAACGTGATCGATGACCTGTTGCGGATCGACGACCGAGGTGTTGATCTCACCACTCGAGGAGTAGCGCTCGAACGGCTTGCGCAGCACCGACAGATCGGTGCCCGAGGTGCTGATCTCGCTGAGCATCAGCACGCTGGCGATGAGGCCGCTGTCGGCACGGAAGTTCTTCAGGAAGTAATAGTGCGCCGAGTGCTCGCCACCGAACACTGCGCCGGTCTCGAGCATCTCCTGCTTGATGAACGAGTGGCCCACCTTGGTGCGCACGGGCACACCGCCGTGCTCGCGCACGACCTCGGGGACGGCTCGCGAGCAGATGAGGTTGTGCAGGACCGTGGCGCCAGGATTCGTGCGCAGCACGCCGGCGGCCAGGATGGCCGTCGTGGTGGAGCCGCTGAGACCGCGGCCCTGCTCGTCGACCACGAAGACGCGGTCGGCGTCGCCGTCGAAAGCGAGGCCGACGTCGAAGCCCCCGGCCGTGACGCGGGCCTGCAGGTCGCGTTGATTCGCGGGTTGCAGCGGATCGGCGGGATGGTTCGGGAAGGTGCCGTCGAGTTCGCCGTACATCACTTCGAGCGTGATCTGCGGCAGCCGCTCGAACACGGCCGGCACGACCAGCCCGCCCATGCCGTTCGCCGTGTCGGCGACGACGCGCAGCGGACGGATGGAGGCGATGTCGACGAACGACACGACGTGGTCGGCGAACGCTTGCAACAGGTTGCGCGAGCTCGACGAGCCAGCCGTCGCGGCGGGAGCCGGACCCTTGCCGTCGAGCACGTCGATGGCCATTCGTTTGACATCGTCGAGTCCGGTGTCCTGGCCCACGGGCTTGGCCCCGGCGAGGCAGAACTTCACCCCGTTGTACTGCGCGGGGTTGTGCGAGGCCGTGAACATCGCGCCAGGGGCGTCGAGGGTGCCGGCGGCGTAGTAGACGAGGTCCGTGCTCGCGAGGCCGAGATCGACCACGTCGACCCCCTGTTCCATCGCACCGCGGGCGAAGGCTTCGACGAGTTCGACGCCTGAGGGACGCATGTCGCGTGCAACGAGGAGGCGGTCGGTGCCACAGAACCGGGCGAACGCAACACCCAGTGCATGGGCGATGTCGGGGTTGAGCTGATCGGGGACGGTACCGCGGACGTCATACGCCTTGACGATGTCGTTGAGTACCTGTGAATCGGTGTGAGGCATGCGGCCCTACACGCTACCGGGGGGACGCTCGGCGCCCTCCGGGGGCGTCGGATCCGCCGTCTCACCAGGCAGCGGCGGATCGTGGAAGAACGAGTCGTTCCAGGTGACGTCGACCACCGTGTCGTCGTCGGGTGAGGGCGGCAGTGGCGGCCCGTCGGCGGGCATCGCACCGAACTCGCTCCAGTCGTCGTCACCGGGTCCGACCGTCGCGGGGATGAACGGATGCGGCGAACGATGACGGACGTCGCCCACCTTCACCCGCCAGAACACCATCAGCGCCATGCCGAGGAACGTGAGCAGATAGGCGAACTTGTCGATGCCACTGGATTCGAAGCTCATCGTGACCTTCGTGTCGGTGGGGATGACCACCATGAAGTTCGGCGCGACGCGGTACGGCCCCTGTGCGCCCTGCACGTTCCAGTTCGGGAAGTAGCTCACCTTCACGAGGACGGGAACACCCACCTCGGACACCTCGAAGCTGAGCGACTGATCGTCGAGCGTGTAGTTGGAGACGGTGATGGGCGCGAGCGCCTTCGGCTCGATCGTCTCGGCCGGGACGACGATGTCGACCTTGCGGCCCGGCTCGAGCGGCTCGGTGCCGACGCGACGACTCATGTCCACCTGGACGTCGATCCGCTGCCAGTCGGCGGGGCCGTCGTCGGCCGGCATCGCCGCCCACTCCCCGGGATTCTGGAACCAACTGGTGCCCAACTCGAGGTTGCGTTCGCGTTGATCGCCACCACGCTCGCTGACGACCACCGGCTGCGTCGTGAGCGGAACCACGACCGGGGAGTCGACGACGGTGTAGACCTGCCACGGACCGGTCGTGGCCGCCAACTGAAGATCGCTGCGGGCAGCGGCTTCGTCCTTCGCC
>JANOET010000199.1:0-7068 GCA_031413415.1 Acidimicrobiaceae bacterium | reverse complement strand
TGTCAAAGGACTTAAGTCGTTGGCGGGCCCCTACATCTTCTGCTCGCGGGAAACCGCCCGCAGCTTGATTCGCATGCAGGTTCCGTCCGGCAACACGAGTTACTACCTCGTCAAGTGCCACGATCCCAAGGAAGCCGATCGAATCGTGGCCGACTTGCGCGAGCATTTGATTGAGATTATGTATCCCGCAGCAGTGGCGACGGCATGCAAGGTAGCTTTACAATAGCGAAAACCTGGGACCGTGGTGGGTCTCCTGGCGCTGCGTGCGCTTCCCGGTGAACGGGTCGACCCCCGTGTGCCAACGCAGCTTCCACACGCCAGGGCGGGCCTCGACCATCGAACCCGAGCCGTACACGCGACGGCGGCGGTGCACCGACTCGGTATCTGGCTGGCCTGCCCAGGCCCGCCTGATGTTCTCGGTGTTCGTCACCGGCTCGAGGTGCGCTGGGTTGACGCAGTGCTTGACCTCACACCGATGGTCGAGCACGAGGCCCTCGGGAATCGACCCGTGCAGCCAGATGTACGCGACGCGATGCGCCCGCTGTTCGCGTTTCGGGAATCCGCCATAGCTGAAGACGCCGTAGCCCATCCTTTGCTTGCCGAGCCACAGCCAACATCCGTCGGGGTCGTCCTTGTCGACCAGGCCCCAGAACTCGAGCTCGCGTCGTTCGCGGTAGTGGTCGGCGCACAGTCGAAGGCAGGCGGCGGGCGCTCCGCAGATTTTGCACACGGGGGTCATGGAAATGAACATAGGCGCGACCGAGAACCTCGCGTGTTCATTTCGGTGAGACAGTGCACAATTCCGCAGGTCAAAGGGTGGGCGCAGAGGGACTCGAACCCCCGACCATTGCCTTGTAAGGGCAGTGCTCTACCAACTGAGCTATACGCCCCGCGAACGGGATGCCGAGCCTACCTGCGCGCCTCGAGCAGCGCCTCCAGCAGTTCGGGTGTCCCCGCGGCGACCGGAGTTCGGCGCTCGTCGTGCACCAGGTGCACGAGGTCCCGGCCGTGGAGGTCCACGACCGAGGCACCGGCCTCACGACAGATGAGCAGGCTCGCCGCATAGTCCCACACGCCGTGCGCGCCTTCGCCCCGGTCGTCGCAGTCGACGTACCCGTCGAGCACACCGCACGCCACCATGCACAGGTCGAGCGCGACGGCGCCGTAGACACGGCTCTGCTGGTAGCCGAGCGGCCGCGGCGGCAGGCCGTTCAGCCCGACGACGGACTGCGCGACATCGGTGCAGCGCGACGGCGCGATGGTCGCGCCGTTGCGGAACGCTCCCCCGCCGCGGGTCGCCCAGAATCGGTCGCCGCTGGCCTGATTCACCACCAACGCCACGGACGGCCCATCGGCATCGACCACACACATCGCGGTCGCGAACCAGGGCAGGCCGCGACTGGCATTGGTGCTGCCATCGATCGGGTCGATGACCACCACCTCACCGGTGCTGCCTGGCTCGAACTCGCTCTCCTCCGACAGCACGCCCAGACCGGCCGCGCGCAACAACGGCAGCGCGGCATCGTTGGCCACCACGTCCAGCGTGTACTGGCCATCACGGTGACCCGACGGGCCGAAGTCGCGTACGTCCGCGAACGCGGCGGCAACGGCGTCGGCCACCTCGTGCAGGAGCCCAAGTCGGTCGGGGTTCATCGGGGCTGCACGGTAGCCTGCCCCCTCGTGGCCGTCATCGATGTTGCCGGGTTCGTCGCCGATCTGAAGGGGCACGCCGTGGACCATGGGTTCCACGTGCACGACGAACGGCACTTCGTCGAGACCTACTCGCTGCGCCAACTGTGGGAGGTCGACCTCCACCCCGAAGAGGCGTGCAACGGGCCCATCGACCTTCATCTCTCGCTCGAGGTCGACCCGCGCGCCCTGCTCGGTTTCGAGGACGAGGTGCTGAAGCTGCCCGACCCCGAGGACGACCCGCCCACCGGGTTCACGTTCCCACTGATCTTCACCTGGACGCTGCCACCGCTGCCGGAGCCGCCCGACCTGTTGGTGTTGGCAACGGACCTGGCCGGGGTGGGCGGCATCGCCCTGCCGGTCGAGGTCTCGGCCATCGACAGCTTCGCCGCCGTCACCGACGCACCCGAACGCAGCCTCAGCATGACGGCGCGCATCCCCATCGATCTCGCCGACGTGTACCTCGCCAACGACAAGGCGTTCTGCGACACGCTCGATCGCTGCCGCGACGTCAGCCTGTTCCTGCTGGAACACGCCGATCGCTGGCTCGGCGACGACTGACCTGCGCGTACACTCGCAGCATGCGAGTGAGCGAACTGATCGACATGCTGAAGGACCAGCCTCCGGATGCGGAGGTGGAAATCGCCGTCGTCGCGCCGGTGAGCGAGGACGAGGACGACATCACCGTCGACCGGTACAGCGTCGAAGGCATGCTGCCGTGGCAGGACGAGGACGATGACGGCAACGAGGAAGAGGTCGTCATCTGGCTCGTCGGCGGCGAGGACGACGACGTCGAAGCGTTCCTCGATGCCATCGAAGAGCAGGCCCAGCAACACGATCACTACCACGATCACGAGCACGACCACCCTCAGCCCTGACATTCGCGCCGTGTCGCCGGCCGCGCCGGGAGCCCCGCCAGGTTCAGGATTCCTGATCAGGAATGAAGAATCGCAAGCTTTTGGTCGCGAAAACCCGTACTGTTCTGGTCTACGAGTGCGCCACAAGGGTTGCTCGGATCTACAGACAAGGCAACACCAATGCAAGGCACAGTGAAGTTTTTCAACAGCGACAAGGGCTACGGCTTCATCTCCCGCGAGGGTGGCGACGACGTGTTCGTGCACCACACCAACATCGCGGGCACCGGCTTCAAGACCCTCAACGAGGGTCAGGCAGTCGAGTTCGAAGTCGGCCCCGGCCGCAAGGGCGACGAAGCCCTGAACGTTCGCGCACTCTGAGTTCGCAAACGAACGGCGCCTCACCTTCGGGTGGGGCGCCGTTCGTGCATCTCCGGTGGCGACACGAATTCCGGGGCGAGTGTCCGCCGGCCTTGCACTGAACCGATTCGCGCGACACGATCGGACGATGTCGATCAACTCCCCCATCCACACCCTGAAGGGCGAGCCCACCTCGCTCGACGCGTTCCATGGCAAGGCCATCCTCGCGGTCAACGTCGCATCGAAGTGCGGGCTCACGCCGCAGTACACGGGCCTCGAGGCGCTGCAGCAGCAGTTCGCCGAGCGCGGCTTCACCGTCATCGGCTTCCCGTGCAACCAGTTCCTCGGGCAGGAGCCCGGAACCGCCGAAGAGATCGAGACGTTCTGCTCGACCACCTACGGTGTGACCTTCCCGATGATGGAGAAGATCGACGTCAACGGCGAGGAGCGCCACCCGATCTACGAGGCGCTCACCGAGGTCGCCGACGCCGAGGGCCACTCGGGCGACATCCGTTGGAACTTCGAGAAGTTCCTCATCGCCGCCGACGGCTCCATCACCCGCTTCAGCCCCATGGTGACGCCCGAGGACGAAGGCCTCATCGCCGCCATCGAGGGCGCCCTTCCCGCCTGACGGCGGGTGTGGCTACTTGCGCGCCGCTGCCGTCGTGCGGTCGAGATCGGCCACCAGGTTCGATGTTCGCGTGCCTGCTGCGGACCGCGTCTTCTTCGTCGTCATCTCGAGGTGGATCGAGATCGCGTAGCGCGTCAGGCGGACCTGCGTGACGTCGGGGTTGCCGGCCAACCACTCCTCGATCACGGTGCGGTCGGCGTCATTGTCGGCTTTGATCACGGCAGTCATGCCCCACCATCACACGTTGCGAGCCTCGGCGCAGCATTCTCGGCGAATTCCTCAGGAATTCTTCGGCTGCAGTTCCAGGGACAGGCTGTTCATGCAGTAGCGCTCACCGGTGGGCTGCGGCCCGTCAGGAAACACATGACCCAGGTGCGAGCCGCACCTCCGGCACCGCACCTCCGTGCGCAGCATGCCGTGGCTGCGGTCCTCGATGCGTTCGACGACCTCGTCGCTGAGCGCCTCGAAGAAGCTCGGCCAACCGCAATGCGAGTCGTACTTCGTGGTCGACGCGAACAACTCGGCCCCGCAGCCGGCGCAGTGGTACGTGCCGTCGGCTTTGGTGTCGACGTACTCGCCGCTCCACGGGCGCTCGGTGCCGGCCTGGCGCAACACCATGTACTGCTCGGGTGTCAGCAGCGCCCGCCACTCGTCGTCGGTGCGTTCGATCTCGGCCATGTGCCCTCGGCTGATTCGTCAGGTCTTCGGCGGGGTGGTCTTGGCTTCGTCGCGGTCTGCCCAACGTCCGAACGTCAACATCGCGTAGAAGAAGACACCTGTGAACACGATGACGCTCACGACCGAGCCAGCAACGAAGAGGCCGGTCTCGTTCACTGTGGCTTCCGACCGTGGGCGAGCACGAAGGTGCCCAGAGCCAGAATCGACGGCACCCAGATTCCGACGAAGATGCCGTTGAGCCGGCCATTCACCTCATCGCCCGCCTGGAAGTAGAGGATGACGCTCAGCAGGAAGCTGGCGAACGCTGCCAGCAAGAAGGTGGCCTTGAGGATGCGTTCAGGGTTCATACCATTTTCTACCACGCTCGCCCCTCACAACCTGAGCTCAAACCCCTGCACTGATCGCGACGTCGTTGCAGCCCTGGCTTCGACGACGAGATCGTCGAGCGAACGACCGGGTCCTCCGACGATGGCTGGTGTTCCGGCTCCCCGGATCCGTTCGGCGGTCGCCGCCGCGAGGTTCGCGGCGCCGGGGTCGGCGAGCGAGATCACGGCCACGTCGATGTCGTGCTCGGCGCAGAACCCGACCAATTCGTCGCCGGGCATGTCGGCACCCAGGTGGTGCACCTTCCAGTTCGCATCGCGCAGCGCCACGGCGGCCATCGTGGTGGGCAGCGAGTGCCGATCGCCGGACACGGCGGCCACCATGGCGACGCCTCGCCGACGACCACGGGGGTTCGGCGACAGTTCGCCCAGGGCTCGCTCGATGATGGCCGATGCCCGATGCTCCACCCAGATCGACAGCTCGCCGTCATGCCACGCCTGGCCGATCAAACGCAGCGGTGGAACGAACAGCGTTTGGATCAACTCGACCACGCGCGTGCCATTGCTCACCAGCTCTCGAGCGATGGCGCGCACGGTGGCCTCGTCACCCTCGAGCAATGCATCGTGCACGCGCCTCGCCTGCCGCTCGAGACGAGCCGGGCTCGGCGCTGCCGGTCGACCAGGGGCCGTCCGCCGCTGTTCCACGGAGGCCAGTGCATGGCGAGTGATCAGGTAGCGGCCGTCCACCAGTCGTGCCTCGAGGCGGCCCGCACGGACCCATCGATACGCGGTCTGGTAGTGGACACCCAAGCGATCCGCAGCGTCCTGCAACTCGATCTGGTCGTCCGCGTCCGAGGCCACGCCTCGCACCGTAGTGCACGTTCGAACAAATTTCCGCTCATCAGTGCTAATTCGTGCTAAATGCTGATAAACCGATGACCGTGCCGCAACTGAGCGGCATCACCACCGAAGGAGCACCTCCATGAACCTCACGTTGAGCGAGGGCCAGTACAACCTCGTCTACAACTCCTTCTCGTTCGTGATCGCCTGCATGGGTGCGGCGTTCATCTTCTTCCTCCTCGTCAGGAACCGAGTTGCGCCGCGCCACCGCACGGCCATCACCTTGTCGACCCTCGTGGTCGCGATCGCCCTGTATCACTATGTGCGAATCTTCAACTCGTGGTCGGACGCATTCAGCTTCGACGGCGAACGGTTCGTGCAAGGTGGCATTCCGTTCAACGAGGGTTATCGATACGTGGACTGGTTGCTCACCGTTCCGCTGTTGCTTGCCGAGCTCGTCGTCGTGCTGAAGCTGGCAAAGACCAGAACCCGCAGCCTGCTCGTACGCCTGACCGCTGCTGCGATCGCCATGGTCCTCCTCGGCTGGCCCGGCGAGTTGTCCGACCCCGACTCGACCGCACGCCTCGTCTGGGGCGTGGCATCGACGATCCCGTTCCTGTACATCCTGTACGTGTTGTTCGTCGAACTCGGTCGTTCGCTCGGCCGACAGAGCGCCTCGGTACGCCGGCTCGTCGACGGACTTCGATACATCGTGCTCGTCACGTGGAGCATCTACCCCCTGGCGTACATCGCCCCGTCGGTGATCGACCACGCGGCGACGGCGGAAGTGACGCGCCAAGTCGGCTACGCCGTGGGTGACGTGCTCGCAAAGCCGCTGTTCGGTTTGCTGGTGCTGGCGATCGCACTCGCCAAGTCTCGCGAGGATGGCTACGCCCCTGCCATGGACGACCATGACGCCGACGCGGCCGACGAGTCGCTCGATCTCGCGAACTCCTGACGTCACCGGTGCAGCCCGGCCCAGGCCGGGCTGCACCGGTGTGTTGCTCCACCTCCCCATCGATCAACAGGACCCTCCCATGACAACCACTGCACCCACCGTCTCACCGCTCGACGTGCCACCGCCGCAGTTCGCCGGCCAACCGTTCTACACAGAGACGATCGAGCTGTTGCGGTGCGTCCGCGATCACGACTTCACGGCGCTGGCGACACTGTGCGACGACGATTTCGGCATCGTCGACGTCGACCCGACCGGCGCAGCCCGAGTCGTCCGCGACCGCACAGGCTGGGAAGCCTGGTTCCGCGAACTGTTCGCGACGCTCGACGCACTTGCAGCCGCCACCGACTCCGAGGTGCTCGACTACCGAGCCATCGCCCACGACACGATGGGCTTCTCGGTCCTCGAGTTCCGCCAGTACCTGACCATCGGCGAGCACACGGCTCTCTTCGACTGCGTGACGACCATCGTCTGGAAGCACACTCCTGACGGCTGGCGCGAGGCTCGGTGGCACGGTTCGGTCGTGTCATCCGCCGTGCCCGCTGGGATGCTCCCCGACGCACCGGCCTGACGCCTCGCCAAGACGCGCGCCGTGTCGGCCCGATGACGACTGGTGGGGCTGAAGTACTTCGGTTGATTGGTGACGAATCGTCTTCGGTTGATTCGTCACACTCGTTGGCTCAGATTGTCGCGTGTTCTGCGGGGACCGAGGCGCGCTTCTTTCGAATGGCGCCAGTG
>JANOET010000198.1:0-6411 GCA_031413415.1 Acidimicrobiaceae bacterium | reverse complement strand
GCTCCGCGTAGCGGTCGGCGATGGCCGTCTCGTCCTGGTCCCAGTTGGGGAAGTACGGACCGTCCTGGTCGCGCATCAGGTCCAGTCGGTACAGGTACAGACGGAACACGTCTCGAACATGGCAGGCGTACTCCAGCCCGCTCCACGTGTGGTCGTCGGGCCGCTCACGCACCGACGGGTGGCCGAGCAACCGCGACCACTCCACGGCGTTCGCCTGCAGCGTCGCCGCCGCGTCCTCGACCCTGAAGTGCTCGCCCTCGAACCCGCACTCGGGGCAGGCGCGCTCGAGCACCCACGTCCAGTCCTTGTCATCGGGAACGATCGGCATCACCTGACGCTAGATCGCCCGCAGGTGGTCAGAGCGTTGCGACGATCTCGGCCATCAGGTCGCCGGCTTCGGTGGGGTTGAGGCCCACCCTCACACCGGCGGCACGCAACGCGTCCATCTTGCCCTGCGCCGTGCCCTTGCCACCCGAGGTGATGGCGCCGGCGTGGCCCATCTTCTTGCCCTCGGGGGCGGTGACGCCGGCGATGTAGGCCGACATCGGCTTGGTCACGTTGGCCTTGATGAACGCTGCGGCCTCTTCCTCGGCCGAGCCACCGATCTCGCCGATCATGATGATCGCGTGCGTCTCGGGGTCAGCCTGGAACTCGCGCAGGCAGTCGATGAAGTTCGTGCCGGGGACGGGGTCGCCGCCGATGCCGACGCAGGTGCTCACACCGATGCCGCGCTGCTTCAGTTCGTACAGGGCCTGATAGGTGAGCGTGCCCGAGCGGCTGACGATGCCGACGTTCGGACCCGATGCCGTGGGCACCTGGGCGATCTCGCCAGCGGTGATGCCGATGTTGCACTTTCCAGGGCTGATGATGCCGGGGCAGTTCGGGCCGAGCAGACGGGTGCTCGGGTACTCGCGCAGCAGCGTGTTGAACACCTTCGCTTCGTCCTGCGCCGGGATGCCCTCGGTGATGCACACGATGAAGCCGATGCCTGCGGCTGCCGCCTCGAGGATGGCCGCGGCAGCGGCCTTCGGCGGCACGGCGATGAACGACGCAGTGGCGCCCGAGGCGACGACGGCCTCGGCCACGGTGTTGAACACCGGGATGCTGCCACCCTCGGGGATCTCGACCTCAGTGCCGCCCTTGCCGGGGGTGACGCCGCCGACGATCTGGGTGCCGTAGGCCTGGTTGCGCAGGCCGTGGTACTTGCCCTGCCCGCCGGTCAGACCTTGGACGATGACCTTGGTGTGCTCGTTGACGAAGATCGCCATGTCAGTTCGTTCCGTTCGCGATGGCGACCGCTGCGCGGGCCGCTTCCAGCATGGTGGGCTTCGAGATGAGCGTGCTCTCGGGGATGCCGGCGTTGGCCAGGATGGCCCGACCCTCCTCGGCGTTCGTGCCGTCGAGGCGGATGACGATCGGAGCGCGAAGCTCGACGCGACTCAGGGCCTCGACGATGCCCTTCGCCACTTCCTCGCCGCGCGTGATGCCACCGAAGATGTTGATGAAGATGCTCTTCACGTTCTCGTCGAAGTTGATGACGCCGAGGGCCGCAGCCATCATGTCGGCGTTGGCGCCGCCGCCGATGTCGAGGAAGTTGGCGGCACTGCCGCCCACCTGGTTGACCACGTCGAGCGTGCTCATCGCCAGACCGGCGCCGTTGGCGATGATGCCCACGGTGCCGTCGAGGCCGATGTACTGCAGATCGTGCGTGCGGGCCATCTGCTCGCGGTCGTCGAGCTCTTCGGTGGCACGGAACTCGTCCCACTCGGGATGACGGAACGCGGCGTTGTTGTCGAGGCTGACCTTCGCGTCGAGCGCGTGCACGCCACCGTCGGGACGAAGGATGAGCGGGTTGATCTCGGCCAGGTCGCAGTCGCCCTCGGTGAAGCAGCGGTACAGCTTCACCAGCATGTCGGCCACGCCATCGACGGCGATGTCGTCGATCTTGGCGCGCACCGCGGCGTCGCGGGCCTTCTCGAGCGACAACCCGTCGACCGGATCGATGTGGAGCATCACGATCGCGTCGGGGTCGGACTCGGCGACGGTCTCGATCTCGACACCACCCTGCGCACTCAGCATGAGAAGGTGCTGCTTGGCGGCACGATCGAGCGAGTACGAGGCGTAGTACTCCTTCTCGATGTCACTGGCGTGCTCGACCCACACCCGCTTCACGACGTGGCCCTTGATGTCCATGCCGATGATGTTCCCGGCGTGGAGGCGAACCTCGTCGGCGTTGTCGGCCAGCTTGATGCCGCCCGCCTTGCCGCGGCCACCGACCTGGACCTGCGCCTTGACGACGACCGGGTACCCGGCAGCCTCGGCAGCGGCCACGGCCTCGTCGACGGTGTAGGCGACATCGCCCGGGCTCACCGGGATGTCGTATCGGGCGAAGTACTGCTTGCCCTGGTACTCGAACAGGTCCATCTAGGCCTCGTCCTCTCTCTCGTCCAATGCAATCTCGAGCCACGCGCTGATCCCCTTCAGGGAGCTGCCCGGACCGAAGATCTCGGCGACGCCCTGCTCGCGCAGGGCACGTGCGTCGGCGTCGGGAATGACCCCGCCGCCGAACACGAGGGTGTCACCGAGGTCGCGATTGCGCAGTTCCTCCATGACCCGGGGGAACAGTGTCAGGTGCGCGCCGCTGAGGAGCGACAGCCCGACGGCGTCGACGTCCTCCTGCAGCGCGGTCTCCGCGATCTGCTCCGGGGTCTGGTGCAGACCCGTGTAGATGACCTCGAAACCATGGTCGCGTAGCGCCCGCGTGATGGTCTTGGCGCCGCGATCATGACCGTCGAGTCCGGGCTTTGCCACGACAACGCGATACGGCCGCTTCACAAGGGAGTCACCCTACGACCGCGTGGCCTTCCAGGCCAATCCGGAAGACGCGCAGCGCACCTGGCCCGCGGTGCGTCATGCCTGCTGGTCGGGCACACTGGGGGCGTGCGTCAGCCGCAGCTCAAGTCCCCCCTCGCCCGTGCGGTCGTGCCCGTGGCGGCCGGAATCGGCTTCTTCGTCATCCTCGGCCTTGCCCTGTGGGGTGCGGCGGCCCTCATCTCGGGCAACACCGACCAGGTGACCGACAACCTGTCACCCTCGCTGCAGGAGATGGGCAGCGCGGCCAGCCTGGCGTCGATCATCGCCGAGGACGGACCGATCGTGATGAACGACCTCATCGGCGATGACGATCACATCGTGCTCGCCCATGCCGGCGACGACCCCGCATCGGGTTGGACGCTGCACCTCGCCCACCCGGCGGATCGCGACGCCGCATGCCAGGTGGAGGTGGTCCCCCAGACGCAGACGTTCACGGACTGCGACGGCCGCACGCTCACGGTCGACGACCTCGCCGAGGTGCCGGCCGGCGTCTTCCCGATCTACAACGAGGACGGCTCACTGACGCTCGACCTCACCCCCACCGCGTCCACTGCCGCCGCGACCACAACCACGACGTCACCCGGAACCTAAGTTCGCGACGAACCGTCCCAGAAGCATGGAACGTCGCTCCTTTCTCGCCCTCTTGGCCGTGCCCGCGGTCGCCCAGCTGCTCGCCTCGTGCGGTGACGACAGCGAGCCACCCGAGACGAAGGGCCGCCGCGCCAGCAAACAGAGCAGCGCGGCGCGGGTCACGACCGGCGCCGATCCCACGGCAGCGGCGGCAGCGGTCAACGCGTTCGCGGCCGACCTCCACGAGCAGTTGCTCGCCGCGAACCCGACGGCGAATCTGGTGTTCTCGCCGGCGAGCATCGCCATCGCCCTGGCGATGACATCGGCTGGCGCGAAGGGCGCCACCCTCGCCGAGATGGACGGTGTGCTGCACGTCGCCGACGCTGCGGCCATCCACCGGTCGATGAACGGCCTCGCCGCATCGTTCGACGCGTGCAACAAGGCCAAGGACCTGGCCGCCGAAGGCGGCGAGGGAACACAGGCCGTGAAGGTGTCGATCACCAACTCGCTGTGGTCGCAGGACGGTCTGCAGCTCGAACCCGCATTCCTCGACACGCTCGCGGCCGAGTACGGCGCCGGGGTCGAGACCGTCGACTACTCGACCGACACCGCAGGTGCGCGGTCGACGATCAACGACTGGGTCGCGGATGCCACCGAGGACCGCATCCCGGAACTGCTGGGCGACGGCGTACTCACCCGCGACACGCTGCTGACGCTCGTGAACGCCGTGTACCTGAAGGCGAACTGGGCCGCGGAGATCCTGCCCCAGGCGACCGAGGACGAGCCGTTCACCACAGCAGCGGGAACCACGGTCACCGTCCCGATGATGCACACTGGCGGCCAACTTGCCTATGCCGAGGGCGACGGTTGGCAGGCGACATCGCTCGCCTACGCCTTCGGCGACCTCGAGATGGTGTTCGCCGTGGGCGACACCGCGACGACGGCGCTCCCCGACTCGTCGGTGCTCTTCCCGCAGCTGTCCACCCGGCTCGTCCAACTCGGGTTGCCACGCTTCGACTTCGCGACGAACGCGAACCTGGGCGCCATCCTCACCGCCATGGGCATGGCCACTGCGTTCTCGGATCGCGCCGACTTCAGCGGCATCACCGCCGACGCCGCGCTGTTCATCAGCGATGTCGTGCACCAGGCGAACATCACCCTCGACGAGAAGGGCACCGAGGCCGCCGCAGCCACTGCAGTGGTCATGGCGGGCACGTCGGCACCGATCGACCCGCCCGCGGTGATCACCCTCGATCGACCATTCACGTTCTGGCTTCGCCACACCGGCAACGGCGCGGTGCTGTTCATGGGTCGCGTCAACGACCCGACCGCCTGACCGGCCCGACCGGCCCGACCGACCTGACCGCCGCTCGTCCGCCGAACGGGCTCAGGCGCGAGCGGGAGTGTTGGCAACCAGGCGGGCCGCGAACTCCTCGGTGTGCTCCTCGAGCTTGGCTCGGTGCAACGCCAGACCACCGATGACCTCGGTGCCCAGACCGGACAGTGCCGTGTCGAGCTTGTCGAGGCTCTTCCCGGGGTTCAGCGCGAAGGTGCAGAACGACGCCGACAGCTTGCCGCGCATGGCCGGCAGGTTGGCGATGGCACCGAGGTTCCACGGCGCCTGACCGACGACGAACAGGCCGTGCACCCACGTGCCGACGATCACCATGTCGGCCGCCTGAATGCCACCCATCTCGAGCTCGTTCAGCGGGCACACCGTCGTGATGCCCCAGCCTTCCTGCTGCAGGTTCGCGGCGATCAGTTCACCCGCCGTGCGGGTGTTGCCAGTGAGGCTGGTGTAGAGGATGGCGGCCTTCATGGCCCCAATTCAAGCAGATTCGCCGGGTTCGATTCCCTTTTCGACGGCCATCGCGCCGTCGGGGATGCCGGCCATCGCGGCTGCCTTCGCGGCACGACCGGCGCGCACCTTCCGCACGACACTGAAGACCCCCGCCGACAACGTGATCGAGATGATCACGCAGACGATGACGATGATGCGCGTGGGCAGTTCACGGGTGCCGAGGAAGATGTACAGGTCGGGGATGATGAACGCGACGAGCGAGATGAGCGCCCACATCGCAGCGTGCTTGTACTGGTCGTCGATGAAGCACAGCACCATGCGGGGAGTGGTGATGGCATCGATGCACGCCGCCACCAGGTCGATGCCGAGGTAGATCCTCGGGTTGAGTCCGTACTCGCCGACCACCGACCAGACGACGAGCGTGCGGATGACCGCCCAGCCGATGACGATGCCGGCCCAGGTGCGGACGATGACCTTCCGCTTGGCGAGCACTGCGGGATCATCGTGGTGCAGCGCCAGACGCATGCGATCATTCAATCAGTCCTGACCGGCTGCCGCCCGGTCAGCCCAGTTTCTTGAGAGGCGCCCACGCCAGCGAGAGATGCTTGGTCCCCGCGCTGGGGAACCGGATGGTGGCTTCGGCCTTGTCGCCCTGACCACGAATCTCGATGATGATGCCCTCGCCGAACGCAGGGTGCTCGACGTCGTCGCCCACCTTCAGACCCAACTCCTGGCTGTTCGACGGTGCCGGCACATTGCGTCGACCTGCGTTGATGGCGGCGTCGACCACCCGTTCGCGGTGCCAGTCGACGTCGTCGTCGGGATCGAACCCGCTGACCGGGCTGCGACTGCCCGGACCGCTCCCCGACCCGGCCCGCTTGTACGGCGGCGGATCGTCGGCGTAGCGGTCGCGGCTGCGATAACTCTGGCGGCCATACCCCGTGCGGCCACCGACCGAACCCTTCTGCTCGACCAGTTCGACCGGGATCTCGTCGAGGAACCGGGATGGCGGGTTGTAATTCGTGTTGCCGAACAGCTGGCGGCTCCAGGCGTGGCTGACGTGCAGCAGCTCTTGGGCAGGGGTGATGCCGACGTCCGCGAGCCGACGCTCTTCCACCAACTCGGTGGGCTGGGTGAGCGCACGACTGTGCGGGAAGACGCCCTCT
>JANOET010000197.1:0-28357 GCA_031413415.1 Acidimicrobiaceae bacterium | reverse complement strand
ATCTCGAACTACGGGCAGATGCGCCGCAACACCGACCGCAACGAAGACCACCGACACGCCCAACTCGCCTTCGTCGTGAGCATCCTGATCATCACCAAGCTCATCGACCACGCCAAGAACACACCTATCCGCTGAACCTCTAAGTGGCTCGCGGGGACAGCTCGACGGGCGTGGGCCCGGTGGGTGAGGGCGGGTGGACGGCGTGGCAGGCGACTCGGTGGGGGGCGGTCTGGGGTTCGAGCTCGAGGTCGACGCCACGGCAGCGGTCGACGATGCCCAGGCGCTCGGCTTCCCCGTTCGCGACCAGCGGACACCGCGGGTGGAACCGGCAGCCGCTCGGAATGCGACTGGGGTCCGGCGTTTCGCCGGTGAGGATCTGCTGCTCCATGCCCTCGATCTCGGGGACGACGCTCAGCAGCGCCTGCGTGTACGGGTGCTGCGGATTGCGCAGCACGTCCTCCGCAGGCCCGATCTCGACGATGCGACCGAGGTACATCACGGCCACACGATCGGCGATGTTCCAGGCCAGACCCAGGTCGTGGGTGACGGCGATGATGCTGACGCCGTCGCGGTCGACATAGCTGCGCATCAGCGCCAGGATCTCGCCGCGGATGGACGCGTCGAGGCTGGCCACCGGCTCGTCGGCCAGGAGCAGCTTTGGGTGCAACGCCATCGCTCCGGCGATGAGCACGCGCTGGCGCTGGCCACCTGACACCTCGTGCGGGTATCGGCCCACGAACCGTTCGGGCGGACGCAACCCGGCCTCGGCGAGTGCAGCACCCACCACCGCTGCTTCGTCACCCTTGGCTGTGCCTCTCTTGCGGTGGATGCGCAACCCCTCGGCAACGGCATCGCCGATGGTGTGCCGCGGGTTCAGCGCACCCGTGGGGTCCTGGAAGATCATCTGCACCTTGCGACGCAGGGCGCGCAGGCCGCGTGCGTTGCCGGTGACCTTCGCGCCGTCGACCGTGATCGTGCCCGACGTGAGCGGCTCGAGCCCGATGATGGACCGGATGAGCGTGGTCTTGCCGCAGCCGCTCTCGCCGACCAGCGCCAGCACCTCACCCCGACCGACGTCGAGCGACACCGTGTCGACGGCATGCACGCGGCCTCCGCCGAACTGCACCTGCACGTTCGTCAACGACAGCAGCGGCCCAGACACGACCGGCCCAGACACGACCGGCTCAGACATGACCGTCTCCGACATGACTGGCCCCGACGTGGACGCATGCCGCGCGCCGTTCGCCGCCGGCGTCGCGCAACGCGACGTCGACCGTCGCACACTCAGGCGTCGCGACGGCGCAACGGATGTGGAACGGGCAGCCTGTCGGCAACGCCGCCGGGTCGGGCGGGTCGCCCGCCAACCCCTGCGGGTTCATGCGCGACGTGGCGTCGCCGATGGTGGGGAACGCTGCCGCCAGTGCTCGCGAGTACGGGTGCTGCGGGTCGGTGAACACCAGCTCGCTCGGGCCTTCCTCCACGATGCGGCCGGCGTACATGACGGCCAGCCGGCGGCACGTGTGGGTGAGCACGGACAGGTCGTGGGTGATGAACAGCAACGCCAACGCCTTCTCGCGCTGCAGCTCCTCCAGCAGCGCCAGCACCTGCGCCTGCACCATCACGTCGAGCGCCGTGGTGGGTTCGTCGGCGATGAGCACGTGCGGGTCGCACGCCAGGGCCAGCGCGATGAGCACCCGTTGCCGCTGCCCACCCGACATCTGGTGCGGGTAGTGGTCGAGCCGGTCGGCGGGAATACCCACCCGCACCAGCAGATCCTGTGCCCGCGCTCGGGCCGCCTTACCCGACACCTTGGTGTGCAGCAGGACCGCTTCCTCGATCTGCCAGCCGACCTTCTTCACCGGGTTGAGCGAGTGCAGTGCGCCCTGGAACACCACGGCAGCACCGGTCCAACGCACGGCGCGCAACCGGCCTGGCTTCATCGCGTACACGTCCTCGCCGCCGAGCAACACCTCGCCGCGCACGTCGGTGCCTTTCGGCAGCAACCGCAGCACGGAGGCAGCGATGGTGCTCTTGCCGCAGCCGCTCTCGCCGGCCAGGCCGAGCGTGTCGCCCTCACCCACCGCCAGGTTCACGCCGCGCACGGCGGGCACGTCGCCTCGCTCGCTGCGGTAGGTGACGTGGAGGTCGCGGATCTCGAGCAGCGTCATCGCTCACGCAACCGGGGGTCGAGCACGGTCTCGAGCGCACGACCGAACAGGGTGAACGCGAGCACCACCATCACGATCGCCACACCGGGCGGCATGTAGTACCACCACGCGCCGCGGGTGACGGCGCCCTTCTGGCGGGCCTCGTTGAGAATGGACCCCCACGACACTTCGGTGGGGTCGCCGAGGCCGAGGAACGACAACGTCGTCTCGGTGAGAATCGAGATCGGGACGGCCAACGTGGTGCTCGCCATGATCAGCGGCAACACGTTGGGAAAGATGTGTCGACGGATGAGATGCGCCCGGCCAGCGCCCAAGGCGCGCGCCCGGTCGACGTACAGCCGACTTCGCACCGACAGCACCTGCGATCGCACCAGGCGTGCGGTCGACGGCCACGACGTGATGCCGATGACGAACACGATCGTCCAGATGCTGCGTTCGAGCACCGACGCGAGAACGATCGCCGTCGGCAGGAACGGGATGACGAGGAACCAGTCGGTGAACCGCATGAGGATCGCGTCGCCCCAGCCGCCGAAGAACCCTGCGGTGATCCCCACGAGCGTCCCGATGACGATGGTGAGCAACGTGGCCGCCAGCCCGACGAACAGGCTGACACGCGAACCCCACATCACCTGCAGGGCCACACTGCGACCGAGGTAGTCGGTGCCGAGAAGGAACTCGCGTGACGGCGACGCCCACGTCGGGTTGTCGCCGGTGTTCACCGGGTTGATGTCCTCACGGCTGCTCACCCACGGCGTGACGATGGCCATGACGATGAACGCGATGAGGACGAAGAGGCTGATCATCGCCAGCTTGTCGCTGGCCAGTCGACGCCAGGCGGACGACACGTTGCGCTTCATCGTCCTGCCACCCGAGGGTCGAGGTAACCGTAGAGCAGGTCGGCCGCCAGGTTCGCCAGGATGACCGCGGCGCTGATCATCAGGAACAAGCCTTGCAACATCGGGAAGTCGGGGCCGCTGATCGCGAACGCCGTCTGCTGGCCGATGCCTGGCCACGAGAAGATGCTCTCGACCGCGATGGCCCCGCTGAGGATGAAGCCGAAGTTGATGGCGCTGAGGCTCACCACCGGCAGCAGCGCGTTCGGTTGCGCGTGATGCTTGCGCACCTCGGCCTCGCGCAGGCCCTTGGCGCGAGCCAGCTGCAGGTAGTCCTCGCGCGACGTGTCGATCATCGCCGACCTGGCGACGATCATGTACTCGCCGACGTAGGCGATGGCCAGCACCGTCGCCGGCAGGATCAGGTGGTGCAGTTGGTCGAGCATCCGCTCGATGCCGGTGAGAGTGCTGCCGGCATCGTTCAGGCCACCCACCGGGAACCAACCGAGCGATGCCGCGAACACGCCGAGCGCCACCATGCCGATCCAGTACTCGGGCATCGAATAGGTGAGCATGCTCATCGAGGTCGCCGTCGCGTCGAACGTGCTGCCGCGACGCCAGCCGGCGCGGTAGCCGATGACGATGCCGACCATGGCGATCAACGTCGACGTACCGACGAGCAGGATGGTGGGCCACAGCGCCTCGCTGATGACCGTGGTGACCGGGCGGGAACTCTTCAGCGAATAGCCGAGATCACCGCGCAACAACTGCTGCACGTACGCGACGAACTGCTCCCACTTCGTGCCCTCGAGGTTGAACTTCACCCGCAGCCGTTCCAACTGGTCGGGCGTGAGGTTGCGTCCGCGGAAGAGGCTGTTGATCGGGTCGTCGTTGACCACCCGGAACAGGAAGAAGTTGAAGATCACCACGAAGACCAGGGTGCTCAGCGCCCCGAGTACCTTCCCGATGACGAAGCGACGTCGCACGACCGGCGGTCACTCCTTGTCGTCGCGTGCGCGTCGTGAGCGAAGCACGAGCAGACCCGCCACGATCAGCACCGCTGCGCCGGCGAGGATCGCGATCACCACGCCGGTGTTGCCACCGTCGTCACCGTCGTCGCCGTCGGGCTCGGCGACCACCGTGGTGCCCGTGCCGTTGTCGGTCGAGCCCGGCGCGGTGCTGTCCGTGGTGCCGCCGCCCGCATCGATCGGGGCAAGGCTCCAATAGCTCGGCGACGTGTTGCTGAACAGCACCGGGCCGGTGTCCTTCGGCTGCTGCACCCACCCCGTGAAGCGGTCGGTGCGATACGCCTGCGTGTCCGCATCGTGGTACAGCACGACGTAGGTGCTCTCGGTGTAGAACAGCGTCAACATCTGATGCACCAGGTCGACCCGCTTCTCGCGGTCCAGTTCCTGGTTCTGCTGCTCGTACAACGCGTCGTACTCCTCGCTGCACCAGTTGGCGTCGTTGTAGCCGGCGGACTCCACGTCGGTGGTGAGCTGCGCGCAGGTGAAGTAGCTCAGCATCGGGTCGGGGTCGACGAACGGCGTCCAGCCCCACACGAACATGTCGTACTCGCCACTGGCGATGACGTCGGTGAGCTGTGTCTGGTCGTAGGTGCTGACCGTGGTACCGATGCCGATCTCCTTCAACCAACCGGTGATCAACTGCTGGTTCGGGCCGGCGGTGTCGCTGTCGCTGAGCTGCGCGTAGCGGAACGTCAGGTCGCGACTGCCGTCGGGCATCTCGCGGATGCCGTCGCCGTTGGTGTCCTTGTAGCCATTGTCCTCGAGCATCTGCTTGGCGGCCTCGGGGTCGTAGTTCAGTTGCAGGTCCTCGGGGATCTCGGGCGTCCACACCGGGTCGGGCGACACGCCGAGCGTGCCGATCACCTCGCCTTGGCCGAGCAGCACGCGATCGACCAGCGCCTGCCGGTCGATGGCCATGGCCACCGCGTGCACCACGTTGATGTCCTGCAGCGCCGGGTGACCGTCGCCGAGGCCGCCGGCCATGCCGTTCATCGCCAGCTCGGCGAAGCCACCCTGCTGGCCGACGACGGTGGCGATACCGTCCTCGCTCTTCAACGCATCGAACTCTTCCGAGGGCACGTCGTGCACGAAGTCGATCTCACCGCTCTTGAGCGCCGCGACCATCGCGCTGCCCTCGGTGAACACCCGGAAGACGACCTGGTCGATCTGCGGCTCACCCCGCCAGAAGTTCGGGTTGGCGACCATCGTCCAGTCCTGGCCGGCGTTGCGCGACTTCAGCGTGTACGGACCCGAGCCCACACCGTCGAGCGCGTCGAACGACGTGATGTCGGTGGAGGCGGGCTCCTCCCAGATGTGCTTGGGCAGGATGTACACGTCCATCGTCGGCAGCTTGGGATCGGGGACAGCGGTCACGATCTGCACCGTCACGTCATCGACCGCTGTCGCCGTCAGGTTCGCCGTGGTGGCCGAGTGGTTCAACCACTCCTGCTCCTTCGACGTGTTGATCGTCCATACGACGTCGTCGGCGGTGAGCGGCTCGCCGTCGCTCCACTTCAGGCCGGCACGCAGTGTGTACGTGAAGGTCAGGCCGTCGTCGCTGGCCTCCCAGCTCTCGGCGAGGCCGGGAATGTTCGAGAAGTCGTCGGCCGCCTTGTCCGTGAGCGTGGCGTACTGCATGTTCCACAGCTCGTAGTCCGCGACCAGCACACCCACGGTGACGTTGGGGCTGTCGAGGTCTTGCATCAGGCCGATGGTGAGCGTCACGGGGCTGTCGCCCGTGGACGCGTCGACCGTGGTGACCAGCATCGAGCCCAGTGCGGCCAGCGCCACCCCGAGACCCAGAAGACGTCGCTGCATTGTCGTTCCTCCCCGAACGTCGCGGCTCGCTCAGCCGAAAGTGCGCCAATCCTGGCACACCGTTCAGGTCAGCAGGTACCAGTCCAGGAACCGCTCGAGGCGGCGATGGAAGTGCAGGAACGGTTCGGGCCGCAACAGCCCGTGGCCCTCGGTCGGGTACGTCACGTACTCGAACTGCTTGCCCAGCCGACGCAGTGCCTCGACCAGCTCCTTCGACTGGTCGGGGTGGACACGGTCGTCGAGTTCGCCATGCGCGACGAGGATGGGCACTCGGAGGTGCTCGATCCGGTGGATGGGCGAGCCCGCCTCGTACTCCGCGCGATGGTCCTTCGGATGTCCCATCATCCGTTCCAGGTCGAGTCGGCCGATGAGGTCGCACTGCGCCCACGAGGTGAGGATGTCGCAGTCGCCGTACTTGCTGACCGCGCAGGCGTAGCGATGCTCCGCATCGTCGACCACCGAGGCCAACGCCAAGTAGCTCCCGTAGCTGGCCCCGAAGATGGCAACGCGGTCGGCGTCGACCCAGCCGAGCGACGCCAGGTGGTCGTAGGCGGCGAGACAGTCGTGCGTGTCCGCCACACCCCACACACCATGGTTGGCGCGTTCGTAGTCGCGTCCGTAGGTGGTGCTGCCGCGGAAGTTCGGCGCGAACCACGCGTAGCCCTTGTCGACGAAGTACTGCGCGATGCCGTCCCACTCGGCACCGGTGACCGAGGTGGGACCGCCGTGCGGCACCACGACCGCAGGGCAGGGTCGGTCCTCGCCCGCATGCGCCGGCCGGTACAACCAACCGTGCACCTCCATACCGTCGAACGACTCGTAGCTGACGTGATGCGGAACGACGTGGGGCGCGGCTCGAACTGCGGCCGGCGTCGGCGCGACCAGCTCGCGGATGTCGCCGTCGGGCGACACCACACACAGCCGCGGCGCGATGGCGAAGCTCTCGTGCACCGCCACCACGCCGCCGTCGGGCAGCGCATGCGGCGACGACCATGTGCCGCCTTCCGCCAGCACGGTGACCTCACCGCTGGTCGCGTCGACCCGGACGAGATCGGTGACACCGCGATGCGCTCTGGTGGCCAGCAGCGACACACCGTCGGCCGACCATTCGAGCGCGCCGAAGTCGGCCTCGTCGATCGTGAGCTGGTGCGGCCGCTCGTGTCCCGCTGCATCGACCGTGAACACCTCGTACCAGCCGGGCCATTCGCTCGAGTACGCCAAGCGGGCGCCGTCGGGCGACCACGCGGGTTCGCGCACCTGGAAGCCCGGTTGATGGACCACCGTGGTCGATCGACCGGTGGACAGGTCGACTACGTGCAGCGAGGTGCAGTTCAAGTCGTCACGGTGGAAGACGGTGTACGCCGCGCTCGATCGGTCGGGTGACACGACGACGCTCACGTAGTCGGCGCCCGCAACCGCGATGGGGCGCGGCCACGGGCTGGCGATGTCGACGACCGCGAGCACCGTGGTGTCGCCGCGTTCGACGCCGATGATCAGCCGGTCGTCACCCAACCACGCCGGCCCGGACCCGTGTCCGACCTCCTTGGGCACGCCGCCCGAGGCAGCGACGATCATCACCTTCCCACCCTGGGTGTAGGCGAGGTGCGTGCCCGACGGCGACCAGACGGCGTTGCCGTCCTCCCAGAACGAGGCGATCGGCCTGCCGGTGGTCACTCGCAACGACGCTCCCCCGGCGACCGGCACCGTCCACACGTCGGACGTGTCTCGGTCGAGCATGAACGCGACGGTGCGACCGTCGGGTGAGAGCTCACACTGCCTCGGCCGCTCGGTGGCGGCGATCATCTCGAGGCGCCAGTTGGGCGGCGCGGCACTGTCGGGGCGCCCCGGGTCGGTGATGCCGCCCCACTCGTCGGTCCCCACCCACCATTGCGGTGACTCAGCCATCGTGTTCTCCTGATCCCTGCGACATCTCGAAACCGTGCAACACCTCGAGCACCAGAGGACCCAGGGTCGCCAGCACGTAGCCGCCCTCCTGTACGAACACCGTCGGCAGACCCGCGGCGCCGAGCAGGCGGCCTGCGGCGCGGAACCCAGCGGCGGTGACGTGAAGCGGACTGTTGGGATCGTCGGTCGCGGCGTCGACGCCGAGCGACACCACGACCGCCGCTGCGCCGTGAACGCGCACCGCATCGAGCAGCGCACCGATGCCGGCCAGCCACTCGTGGTCACCGGCGCCCTCGGGCAGCGTGACGTTCAGGTTCGCGCCCTCACCCTCACCGTCGCCTCGCTCGTCGGGATACCCCGCGACGTGTGGGTACCAGCCGGCACCCGGGTCGATGTGGACGCTCGCGTAGAGCACGTCGCCGCGCGACCAGAAGATCTCCTGGGTGCCGTTGCCCTGATGTGCATCGATGTCGACGATCGCCACGCGTGGCACGCCAGCATCGCGGAGCGCCTGCGCCGCTGCGGCGGCGTTGTTGAAGAAGCACGAGCCGCCGTAGAACGCCGGACCGGCATGGTGCCCCGGCGGACGCACCGCGGCGTACGCAGCCGGGGCGCCATCGAACACCAACGCCGCAGCGTGCACCGAGGCGTGGACCGCTCCGAGCGCGGCGTCGAACGTTCCCTCGCTGATGAGCGTCAGGGTATCGGTGGCGTACAGGCCGATCTCGGCGCGGATGGTGGCCGGCCGACGATCACGCCGGGCCCGAGCGGCGAAACCCCCGGCCGCGAACACGTACGGCACCACGTGCGGCTGGCCCGGGTCGGTGAGGTGCCCGGCCGCCACCCATGCCGGGTGAGCGCGGCGCAGACAGTCGACGAACGCGTCATCGTGCACGGCAAGGACCGGCCCGAGGCCGAGGTCGGGAGCGTCCACGAGGTGGGCGCCCGCGGCGACCAGTTGGTCGTGCAGCGTGTCGCCGCGCACCGGCTCCTCGTCGCCGGGTTCGCGAATCCCGAGCCAGTAGCCGCCGTCCGGAGCATGGCCGCGGTGGCGCTCGGTCCACACCACCGGCATGCGTAAGGTCATGGCCACGGAGCCTAGATTGCGTCGCATGCCCGCCCCGCTGCCCGCCCCGCTGCCCCGACCCCGTGCGCGTCACTTCGGCCTCCGGTTCGGCGCTCTGCCGACGGGCGAACACAACGCCATCACCGACGTGCCCGGCGTGCGCGTCGGCCATGTCACGCTCTTCCACGGAACCGGCGCCGGCAGCGGCACCGGCGGCCCCGTGGCCCGCACCGGCGTCACCGCGATCGTGCCGGACGAACCGATCGAGTTGTTCCGTCGGCCCATGCCGGCGGCCACGTCGGTGCTCAACGGCGCGGGCGAGCTGACCGGCAGCGTCGAGATCACCGAGTGGGGCGTGCTCGAGACCCCGATCCTGCTCACCGGCACGTCGTCGGTCGGCCGCGTCGCCGATGGGATGGTCGACGAACTGTTCGCGGCCGGCGCCGGCGAGGTGGTCATCCCGGTCGTGGGAGAGTGCGACGACTCGTGGCTCGACGACATGCGCCGCCGATGGGTCACCGCCGACCACGCCAGGCAGGCGTTGGCCGAGGCGGCGTCCGGACCGGTGGCCGAGGGCGTCGTCGGCGCCGGCACGGGCATGGTCACCATGGGGCACAAGGGCGGCATCGGGACGGCGTCTCGGGTCATCGACGGGCTGGGCACGGTCGGGGTGCTGCTGCTGTGCAACTTCGGGGACCGCGATCAGTTGCGCATCGGCGGACGGTTGGTCGGCGAGGTGCTCGGCGCCGACGACGCAGACGCCCACCCCGCAGCCGCGCCCACGCTCGACACCGGCGGCAGCTGTCTGGGCGTGGTGCTCACCGACATCCCGCTCGACGCCCGCCAACTGCGGCGGGTAGCCACTCGAGTCGGGCTGGGTCTGGCACGAATGGGATCGGTCGCCCACCACGGCAGCGGCGACATCTTCCTCGCGGCCTCGACCGCGAACCGACTGCCTCGCGACGCCAGCGGCCGCGTGCAGGTCGAGCTCGTGGCCGACGGCTCGCTGAACGCAGTGTTCACCGCCGTCGTCGACGCAGCCGAGGAGGCGGTGACGAACGCCCTGTTCGTCGCCGACACCGTCACCGGCGTCGACGGCCACGTCGTCCCCGGCCTCCCCGTCGACCGCATCCTCGACCTGCTCACCTGACCCACCCGCCCGACGGCACGCGATGCCGGGTCAGCCTTCGGCGAGGGTTCGGGCGTTCTGGAAGACGTCGTCGAGCATCGGCTCGGTCAGGCGGCCGGTGAAGGTGTTCTGCTGGCTGGGGTGGAACGAGCACAGCAGGATCAAGCCCTTCGACGTCTGGGCCGTCACCCCGTGCCCGAACTTCGGGCGCGGCCGCACGCCGAACTCGGTGCATGCCGCCTCGTAGGCGAACCCACCCAGGCACACCACCACCGTGACGTGTTCCAGTAGGGCCAGTTCACGCTGCAGGAACGCACGACACGCTTCGCGTTCCTCGGGCAACGGCTTGTTGTTGGGCGGCGCGCACCGCACCGCGGCCGACACCCAGGCATCGGTCAAGATCAGGCCGTCGTCGATCGCCACCGACTCGGCCTGGTTGGCCAGACCTGCGCGGTGCATGGCCCGGAACAGCCAGTCGCCCGACCGGTCCCCGGTGAAGAACCGGCCGGTGCGGTTCGCACCGTGGGCAGCAGGCGCCAGACCGAGCACCATGATCCGTGCCGCCGGGTCGCCGAAGCCGGGAACACCACGCCCCCAATAGATCTCATCACGGTACGCGGCACGCTTCTCGACCGCCACCTGCTCGCGCCACTCGACCAGACGGGGGCAGCGACGACAGTCGCAGATGTCGTTCCTGAGCCGAACGAGCGAATCCATGCCCGGCACTGTAGGTTCAGAGTTCGAAATGGCGCGAACGAAACCGACTCCCCCGAAGGCCACGCTGGTGCTCCTCGTCCGTCATGGGCAGACGCCCACGACCGGCAAGTTGCTGCCCGGCCGCGCCCCCGGCCTGCACCTGGCCGACGTCGGCGTGCAGCAGGCCCAGAAGGCCGCGGCGCGTATCGCCGAGCTGAAGACGGTCGATGCGATCTACGCCTCGCCGCTCGAACGAGCCCGCGAGACAGCAGCGCCCATCGGCGCAGCTCGCGGCCTGAAGGTGCAGATCGACAGGGGCCTACTCGAGTGCGACTTCGGTGCATGGACCGGTGCCGAGCTGAAGAGCCTGATGAAGCTCCCCGAGTGGAACACCGTGCAACGTGCACCCAGCACGTTCCGCTTCCCCGACGGCGAGAGCTTCACCGAGATGCAGACTCGAATGGTCAACGCCGTCGATCGCCTGCGCGCCAAACACGCCGGCGGCACCATCGTGTGCGTCTCGCACGCCGACCCCATCAAGGCATTGGTCGCCCACGCGATGGGGACGCACATCGATCTGTTCCAGCGCATCGTCATCAGCACGTGCTCGATCACGGCCATCGCCTACGGAATGGGTGCGCCGGTCGTGCTGACGGTCAACTCCACGGGTGGCTCGCTCGCCGAGCTGCGGCCCTCCTGACCCGGCGATGAGCGTGTTCTACGACTTCGACGAGGTCGACGCCTTCACGGTCGGCGCGATCGGCCAGCCCGGGTCGCGTGTGTTCTTCCTCCAGGCCCGACGTGGCACGGTGCGGGTCACGGTGAAGTGCGAGAAGCAGCAGGCATCGGCCATCGCCGACTACCTCCGCCGCGTGCTGCACGACCTTCCCGACCCCACGGACAAGCCGGTGCCGTCGGCCATGGAGCTCGCCACGCCCGCCGACGCAGTGTTCGTGCTCGGCCCCGTCGGCCTCGGCTACGACCGGGCCACCGACCGCGTCCTCGTGCAACTCGAAGAGGTCGTCGACGTCGACGGAGAAGGCCAGCCGATCGAGGACGACGACCGCGGTCAGCTGCGCGTCTTCCTGACGCGCGCACAGGCAGCGGCGTTCTGCGAGCGCACCGACTCGGTCGTGTCCGCAGGCCGACCCGCCTGCCGGTGGTGCACCCAGCCGATGAACCCCGAAGGCCACGTGTGTCCGCGCATGAATTAGACGCGCAGCACCTGCGGTGGCTCGAGACGGCCGAGATCCAGGTCGAGGGCCGAATGCCGTGGAGCAGCAACGCCACGCTGCTGTGCACGCTCTGCGCCGACGGCGAGCCCATCGGTCAGGCCATCTACAAACCGCTGCGCGGCGAGCGCCCGCTGTGGGACTTCGAGCCCGGTCTGCACAAGCGGGAGTTCGCCGCCTACCGACTCAGCGAGTCGCTCGGCCTGGGCATCGTGCCGCCCACCGTGCTGCGCGATGGACCCCATGGCGAGGGCAGCCTGCAGTGGTTCGTCGAGGCCGACCACCAGCAGCACTACTTCACCATCTACGAGAACCGCGACGATCTGCACGACGCCCTGCAGGCGTTCGCGTTCTTCGACCTGATCAACAACAACACCGACCGCAAGAGCGGGCACGTGCTCATCGACGCCGACGATCACCTCTGGGGCATCGACCACGGCCTGTGCTTCGCCGCCGGCTTCAAGCTGCGCACGGTCATCTGGGAGTTCGGTGGTTGCGAAGTGCCGGCGCATCTGCTCACGGCTGCCGAGGAACTCGTCGAGCGGGTCCCGCTCGACGTGGCAGCCCTGCTCCGCGACGACGAGGTCGAGGCGATGCAGGAACGCGCCCAGTGGATCGTCGATCACCCGGTCTTCCCGACCGACGACTCCGGCCGCCGCTACCCCTGGCCCCTCGTCTGACCCGACCTTGGTATCTGGGGCTGAGCCGTCTCACAACGGCAACTGGGGCTGGATCGTCCCGGAAACCGAAACGATCCAGCCCCAGAGTGGCTGACTGTTCGCGTTGCGTCAGCCGCGGGCCCGGAGGGCCTCGATGAGCTTCGGCAGAACCTTGTGGACGTCGCCCACGATGCCCAGATCGGCGATGCCGAAGATGGGCGCTTCCTTGTCCTTGTTGATCGCGATGATGTTCTTCGCGCCCTTCATGCCCACCATGTGCTGGGTGGCGCCCGAGATGCCGGCCGCGATGTACACGCCCGGCTTGACGACCTTGCCGGTCTGACCGACCTGGTAGCTGTAGGGCACCCAACCGGCGTCGACGATGGCACGGCTGGCGCCGGGCGCACCCTTGAGCAGCTTGGCCAGGGTCTCGACCATCTCGTACTTGGCGGCCTCACCGAGGCCACGGCCACCCGAGACCACGATCGCGGCCTCGTCGAGCTTCGGACCGGAGGTCTCCTCGACGTGGACGGCGGTGACCTGCGCGGTGCCGGTGGCGCCGAGCTCGGGCACCGGAACAGCGACCACTTCGGGGGCTCCTCCACCGGAGGGCTCGGCGGCGAAGCTCTTCGGGCGGAACGCCGCGAGGTGCGGAGCCGAGCCCGAGAAGCCGGTGGTGACGAGCACGTTGCCACCGAAGATGGGCGTGGTGACGCCGACCGAACCGCCGTCGACGGTGATGTCGACGTTGTTGGTGAGGACCGTGCGGTCCAGCTTCACCGACAGACGGCTGACGACGTCGCGACCTTCGTAGGTCTGCGGGAACAGGATGAGGTCGGGGGTGTCGCCACCGTCGATGACGGCCTTCATGGCGGCCGACACGGCCACACCGGGCAGCTTGCCGCCCAGATCGCCGGTCGCGTAGACCTTGACGGCACCGTGGTTGCCGAGTTCGGCGGCGACGGCCGAGGCATCGCCACCGACGAACGCGGTGACGGTACCGAGACTGCGTGCCTTGGTGATGAGTTCCAGCGTGCCCGTGGTGGGGGCGCCGTTGGCTGCTTGTGCAAAGACCCAGATGTTCATGTCAGTGGTACCTCAGATGACCTTCAGGTTCTCGAGGTACGCCACGATCTTGGCGAACGCCTCTCCGTCGTCTTCGATGATCTCGCCGGCAGCGCGGGCCTCGGCCTGCGTGATGCTGACGACGTTCTGGTTGGCGCCGGCCCAGCCGACCGGGGTGACACCGAGGTCTCCGGCGGTGACGGTGTCGATCGGCTTCGACTTGGCGGCCATGATGCCCTTGAAGCTGGGGTACCGGGGCTCGACCACGCCGGCCGTCACGCTGATGACGGCGGGCAGCGGGCAGGTGACCTCGTCGTAACCCTCTTCGGTCTGACGATCGGCGTTGAGGGTGCCGCCGCTGATGACGACCCTCTTCGCGAACGTCACCGACGGCAGGCCGAGCACCTCGGCGAGCTGCTCGGGCACGGTGCCGGTGTACCCGTCGCTCGACTCGGTGGCCGCGATGATCAGATCGGCGCCACCCATCTTCTGGATGGCCGCACCGAGCACCTTCGCCGTGGTCAGGGCGTCGGAGCCCAACAGGGCGGGGTCGGAGACCAGGGTGCCCTTGGCCGCGCCCATCGCAAGGGCGGTGCGCATGCCCGACACCTCGCCGTTGGGCGCCATCGACACCAGGCTCACTTCGCCACCACCGGCGGCGTCGACCAGCTGCAGTGCCATCTCGACGCCGTAGCTGTCGGATTCATCGAGGATGAGCTTGCCTTCTCGCTTGAGGGTGTTGGTACCCGGGTCGAGCGCTCCGGGCGTCGCCGGGTCGGGGATCTGCTTCACGCACACGATCACGTTCATAGGGTTCCCATTGTTACCGATCGGTATGGCCCGGACCCAACCGACGGGCGCGGTTCTTGCGACGCGGTCGGTGCCGCTACCGTTCGCGTGCTTGCGGATCCTGCTCGTGGTGAACGCCTTTGCGTCGTCGGTGACGGCGCGGAACACGGTGGTGGTGCACCGCGCCCTCAGTCAGGGACACGAGGTCGAGGTCGTCGAGACCAACCGGCGCGGCCACGCCACCCGCTTCGCCCAGGACGCCGCCCGCCGCGGTGTCGACATCGTCATCGGTTTCGGTGGCGACGGCACACTGAACGAAGTGGCGACCGGTGTGGCGGGCACCGACACCGCACTGGGCGTGCTGCCGGGCGGTAGCACCAATGTGTTCGCCCGTACGCTCGGCATGCCGAACGACCCGGTGCTCGCCGTGCAGCAACTCGCAGCCGGCATCGCCGCACACACCATCGAACCCATCGGGCTCGGCAAGGTGAACGGACGCTACTTCTGCTTCCACACCGGTGTCGGCTACGACGCTGCGGTGGTGAGGGAGGTCGAACGGCGGGCGAGCATGAAACGCTGGCTGGGTCATCCGCTGTTCATCTATGCCGCACTGCGCACCTGGCTGGTGAACTACGACCGCAAGGAACCGCACTTCACCGTCGCCACGCCGGGCCACGAGCCCGTCCCCGGGTACTTCACGGTGGTCCTGAACACCAACCCCTACACCTATCTGGGCAACCGGCCGCTGGACCTCAGCCCGCACGCCACGCTCGACAACGGTCTGGTGGCCATCACGTTCCGCTCCATGAAGGTGAGCGCCATCCTCGGCGGACTGGGCGGTGCGCTACGCGGTGGCGGGGTGAAGTCCAGCGACACGCTGGACCTGCAGGTCGACCTGGAAGCGCTGACCATCAGCCACGACGAAGGTTTCCCCTATCAACTCGACGGCGATTACCTGGGCGAGACGAAGCGACTCGAGTTCCGCCACGTGCCCGATGCGGTCAGGCTGGTTCGCCCGCACTCACCGATCTCGCAATGACGTCGAGGGCGACGTCGGGCACATTCGTGCAGATGCCGTCCACTCCCCATCCGACGAGCTCGGCCATGCGAACCGGGTCGTCGCAGGTCCACACGTTCACCTGCACACCCTTGGCGTGACAGGCGGCGATGAGTTCCTGTCGCACCGCCCCGAACCACGGGTGCACCGCGACGTGACCGCGGGACGCCAGGTCGACGGCGACGCCCTCGGGCGGCATCGTGCACAGCCAGGCGGTACGGATCTGCGGTGCCAACTCGCGGCATCGATCGATGGTCTCGATCCGGAAGCACGAGATGAGCCAGCGCGAGTCCTCACCTCGGGCCAACAGGTGGGCGACCGTTTCGTCGGCGATCGTCTCCGTGGGGTCGAAGTCGGGCTCCTGAGGATCGTTCTTGATCTCGACGTTCACCCACATGCCCGCACAGGCGTCGAGCGCGGCGCCCAGCGCCGGGACGGATTCGGGCAATTCCGCCGCCGGAGTGGCGGCGATGAGGCGCAGATCGGGCAGGTGGGGGTTGTGGTGGACCACCAGAACGCCGTCGATGGAGCGACGAACGTCCAGCTCCACGGCCTGCGCACCCATTTCGGCGGCGCGGCGGAAGGCGGCGATCGTGTTCTCGGGCTCGGCCAGACTGGCGCCCCGATGCGCCACCACGGCGGGCGTCGACACCACTGCCACAGATACCTCCTATCGCCAACAAGTATGCCCTGCGTCACAAGTGGCCCTTGCCGCACACCGGATTGTTACCTACCGTTCGCTTCGGCGCGAAATGCGCTTCTCATTTCCTTCACAGTGGAGTGAACAGTGACCATCCCCGCCTCGAGTCTCGTCCTTGCGAATGCCGATTACACGTGGCGCAAGGGAGCGATCTGCCGAGATACCGACCCTGACCTGTTTTTCCCCGTGGGCACCACCGGGTATGCGCTGGTCCAGATCGACAAGGCCAAGCAGGTCTGCACCGAATGTCCGGTGTGTGAACTGTGCCTGCAGTACGCGCTGGACACCAACCAGGACTCGGGTATCTGGGGTGGCACGTCGGAAGAGGAGCGCCGGCAGATGCGTCGCCGGATGGTGGCGCGGACCAAGGCCGCCGCTGTCTGAGCCGGTTCAGACCGGCACGGTGAGATCGACCACCGTGCCCGTGGCGCGGGGCTGATCGCCCAGCCCCACCGCAGCGAAGTCGTCGGGCTGACCCAACCGCATCGCGATGGTGCCATCGAGCTCGGTGGTCACCAGTGTGCGCACGATCGACAGACCCAGCCCGGTGGCCGAGTTGAGTTCGAACCCAGGTTCGAGCGACCGCCCGTCGTTGACCACCTTGATGTTCAGCACGTGATCGGTGTTGTCGAGCACCACGACCACGTCGCCGCCGCTGCTCCCCTCGGGGAATCCGTGGTCGACGGCGTTCTGCAGCAGCTCGGTGAGCACGACCGACAGCGGCGTGGCCACGGTGCTGGGCAGACGGCCACCGTCGCCCTGCACGGTGAAGCGCACGGGCCGATCGGGCGACTGCAGGCCTTCCTCGGCGAGGCGCAGCAGCGGGCGGACGATCTCGAGGAACGCCACGTCGTCACCCGGCTCGCGCGACAGCGTCTCGTGGACCAGCGCAATGGTGCGAATTCGTCGCACGCTCTCGGCGACGGCCGCCTTCGCCTCCTCGGAATTGAGGCGGCGGCCCTGCAACCGCAGCAGCGACGAAATGGTCTGCAGATTGTTCTTCACCCGGTGGTGGATCTCGCGGATCGTCGCATCCTTCGAGAGCAACAGACGATCACGTTTGCGTACCTCGGTGACGTCGCGGATGAGCAGCACGCCGCCGGTGACCTGACCGCCGGCCGACACCGGAATGCAACGAGCGAGCAGAGTGACCTCGGGGGTCTGGTCGAACTCCTCGATGACCGGCAGGCTCGTCTCGAACGCGCGACGCACCGGGCTGTCGTTGAAGCCCAGCTCGGCGAGGCGCATCCCCACCGCGTTCGCTCCGATGCCCACGCGATGCAGCGCGGACACTGCGTTCGGCGACGCGTAGCGAACGCGCGCTTCTTCGTCGAGCACCAACACGCCGTCACCCACTCGGGGTGCAGCACTGGAGTCGGCCACCGGTCCGTCGAACGGGAACGAACCGTCGGCGATCATCGACGCAAAGCGCTGATACAGCGCGATGTACGTACGTTCCAACTCGCCCGGCTGGCGACCCGACCGGCTCGCCCACTCACGACTGAGCACGGCGAGCACCCGGTCGCCGTGACGGACCGGGGTGGCCATCATCCGCACCGGCTCGGGCACGGCCTCGACCTCGATCTCGCCCTCGCAGATCTCACCGCTGCGAAACGCCTTGTCGAGCAACGGCAGCTCGACCTCGGCCGGCGTGCCGACGTAGTCCATCTGGTACACCGTCTGCCCCGTGGCCGGACGAACATGGGCGATCACGATCCAGTGCCCGTCGTCACCAGGGACGTACAGCAGCAGGTCTGCGAACGAAAGGTCGGCCAGCATCCCCCACTCGCCGATCAGGCGCTGAAGGTGTTCGATCTCGTCGCGGTGCAAAGAGGTGTATTGGCGGGTGAGCTCGCCGAGCGTGGCCATATCCCACGAGCATGCCACGCGGGCAGGTGCCGTACCGCGATTCGCAGCGTGCGAACGGGTTTCAGGACGTCGCGAGCAGATGATTGCCGAGCGCGAGCAGCGTGGGCAGATCGTGGACGTCGGTGGGCATGGTGGGCACCACCACGACGATGGGCGCAGCCGACGCGAGTTCGGCGCGTCGTTCGGCCTCGCGGCCGGCCACGACGGCGACGTCGCGGAACCGGTCGGCCACCTCACCGAGCACACGCTTCAGCTCGGCGGGCTTCGCCCCGGTGACCTTTGCCAGCTCGCGCACCCGCGCCGCATCGGCGGCCACGCCGCGCAGCGCACCGGCGGCCTTCACCACGGCCGGCTGGCGAACATCGCTCGGCAGCGTACGGTTCAGCACCATCGCGCCGAGCGGCATGTGTCGACGCTGCAACTCGTCGGCGAGGTAACGCGCCTCACGTGCGGGGGCCGCCTCGAGTGTGGTCACCACGACGAAGGTCGTCCGGTCGTCGGTGAGCAGGCGCTCGACCTTCGCCGCACGCGACACGAACCCGGCCTCCATGGTCTGGAACAGGATGAAGAACTCGGCGATGTCCTGCAGGAACCGCGAGCCCAGCACGCGATCGGCCACTTGGTAGAACGGTTTCGACGCAACGGTGAAAAGGCGCGACCGGTACGGCACCGTGAGCCACTTCAACAGTCGGCTGCCGAAGAACTCCTTCATCCGCCCGGGTGCATCGAGTAGGTCGAGCGCATTGCGCGACGGCGGCGTGTCGATGATGACCAGGTCGTATCGACCCGAGATGTGCAGGTCGTGCAACTGCTCCATCGCGATGTAGTCGTGACTGTTCACGAAGCGCCCGGTGATGTTGCGGTAGAGCGGGTTGGCCAGCACCTGGTCACGCAGAGCGGCATCGGGGGCGTGGCGACGGATCAGATCGTCCCAGCCGGCCTTGGTGTCCAGCATTGCCACCCACAGCTCGCCGCGGCACTCCAGCCCGGCGTCGTGGAACGCCGACGTCGGCACCTGGACGGCGGTGTTGCCGATGGGTCCGAGGCCCAGCGCAGTGGCCAGCCGGCGAGCAGGATCCACGGTGAGCACCAGCACCCGCCCACCGATGGTGTCGGCCGCGACGGCGCCGAGCGCCGCCGCCACGGTGGTCTTGCCGGTGCCGCCGCTGCCGCACACGACCACCATCTCCTTTGCCGCGAGCAGGTCGCCCAGCGAGTAGGTCGCGGTACGCCGGACCATCAGCCCAACACCCCGTCGAGCTCGTCGGCGACGAGCGCAACGACGCGGCGTCCACTCGCCTTGGTGAACAACTCGGGCACCACGTGCACCGGCACACCGTCGGGCAGTGCGTCGCGTAAGCGGGCGACATAGCCCTCGGCCACCTCGTGGCGCGACTGCGCCAGGCCAGCCGCACGGAACACCGTTGCGGCGCGTGGACCGATCGTCGCGGCGAGCAGTTCCTGGGCTGCGGGGAGACTCAGAACATCGAACACCTCGCGGTCTCGACCGTCGAACCACTCTGGCAGCATTCGGTTGACGATGACCCCGGCCACGTCGACTTCCGTGATCGCGCGCACCTTGTCGACGAGTTCGATCGTCTCGGTGATGGGCATCTCCTCGGGCGTCGTGACACACACCAGACCGGTGCGGTCGTGGTCGGCCAGGATTCGCAACATCCACTCCGTCTGGTCGCGCACAGGGCCCACCTGGACGAGTTCGCGGATGGCACGCGGCGCGTCGATCTGGGCGACGATGTGGCCGCTCGCCTCGGCATCGACCACGACCAGGTCGTAGTGACGCTCGCGCACCTCCCAGGCCACCTTCCCGATCGCCAGGATCTCCTTGACGCCAGGCGCCGCGTCGGCGACGAAGTCGAACGTGCGCGCCAACGGACCGATGCGGCCGACGAGCGGGATGCGGGCCACCACGCGGAGATACTCGCGCAACGAGTCCTCGGTGTTCATCGCCATGGCGAACAGACCGGGCTGCACCTCAGTGGGCTCGAATCGCAGCTCGCTCACCTCGAACGCTGCGGCAATGGCGCCTTTCGCGTCCATCTCGCACACCAGCGTGCGCTTGCCGCGCCGCGCGGCCAGATCGGCGAGCGCCGCCGCCGTGGTGGTCTTGCCCACACCACCCTTGCCGGTGACGAAGAGCAACTGCCGGTCGAGCAGGTCGCTCACGACTCCGCCGGTCTCACGGTGCAGGTCACCCGTTCGGGCCCTCGGCGGCGAGCCGCAGCAGCGAGGCGCCGTAGGGGTTCTTGGACATCGGTTCGGCATTGGCGACGAGCTCGGCCACCGTGATCCAGCCAGCGCGAAACGCGATCTCATCGGGCGACGCGACCTGCAGACCCTGCCGCTTCTCGAGAGTGGCGACGAAGCTGCCAGCCTCGAGCAGAGAGTCGTAGGTACCGGTGTCGAGCCACGCGAAGCCGCGGCCGAGCAGCTCCATGTGCAGCTGGCCCCGGTGCAGGTACTCGCGGTTCACATCGGTGATCTCGTACTCGCCCCGAGGTGACGGCTGGAGGTTCGCCGCAATGTCGACCACCTGCTCGTCGTAGAAGTAGAGGCCGGTCACCGCGTAGTTGCTGCGCGGCGTTGCTGGCTTTTCCTCGATGCTGAGCACCTTGCCGGCGCTGTCGATCTCGGCGACGCCGTAGCGCTCGGGATCGTGCACCCGGTAGCCGAACACCGTGGCACCGACCGCCCGCTGCGCAGCGATGTCGAGCTGATCGACGAGACCGTGCCCGAAGAAGATGTTGTCGCCGAGCACCAGGGCACTGGGGCCGCCCGCGACGAAGTCGGCCCCGATGACGAACGCCTGGGCAAGGCCGTTCGGCTGTGGCTGCACGGCGTACTCGATGCGGATGCCCCACTGCGATCCGTCACCGAGCAGGGCGATGAACCCGGCCTGCTCGTGCGGCGTGGTGATGATGAGCACGTCGCGGATGCCCGCCAGCATGAGCGTCGTGAGCGGGTAGTAGATCATCGGCTTGTCGTACACGGGCAGCAGCTGCTTGCTGACGCCGCGCGTGATGGGCCACAGGCGGCTGCCCGTGCCCCCCGCGAGGATGATGCCCTTCACGACGCGATCTCCTTCACGAGGGCGAACTCAGCCGCCGAAGCCGATGCGGCGGTCGGTCTCGGCCGACCCGATCTCGACGAACGCGATCTTGGCCGCGGCCACGGCGACGTCGCGACCCTTCTTGTCGGTGAGCCACAGCACGTCGACCGCACCGGTGAGCGCCGCGTCGACCTTCGCCTTCACTGCGTCGCGATCGACGTCGTCGGCGATCTCGATGGCGATGTCGCGGGCAGTCTGGGTGACACCGATACGTACGTCCACGGTGGTCCTTTCAATGGGTCGTTCGCAGCCATGGTATCCGTGGCCTGCGATGACGGCATCTCGACCGTGTTCTCGCGCCCCAGATTCTTGGCCGAAACCGTGGGAGTCGTGGCATTGACGCCACACCCTGCGCACGGCACGCTGGCATCATGTCCGCCACTGCGTTGCGCCACATCGCAATCCTCGCCTTCCCCGGACTGCAGTCGCTCGATGCCGTCGGACCATTGGAGGTGTTCTCGTCGGCCACTCGCGTTGCCGCAGGGCTGGGGCGGCGCGGGGGTTACCGGGTGAGTCTCCTCTCGGTCGAGGGCAGGCCCGTGCGCTGCGAAAGCGGGCTCGAGCTGGGAACGACACCCCTTGCGACCGTGGGGCCGGCGACCGAGATCGACACCCTCGTGCTGCCCGGCGGCGACGGTGTGCATCGGGCACGACATGACGCCGCCCTCATCGGTTGGATCCGCAACACGGCACCCGGCTGTCGCCGTCTGGCCACGGTGTGCACCGGCACGTTCCTCGCTGCCGAGGCAGGTTTGCTCACCGGCCGGACCGTCACCACCCACTGGGCGCGGGCCGGGCGCCTCGCCGCCGAGTTCCCCGAAGTGACGGTCGACCCCGACCCCATCTACGTCCACGACGGACGAGTGTGGACCAGCGCCGGTGTCACCGCCGGAATCGACCTCTCCCTCGCCATGGTGCAGGACGACCTGGGCGTCGAAGTGGCTCAGACCGTGGCGAGGTGGTTGGTGATGTTCCTGCACCGCCCCGGCGGCCAGACCCAGTTCGCAGCCCCCGTGTGGGTACCTCGGGCCGAACGGTCCACGGTGCGCGCGGTCCAGGCGCTGGTCGAGGCCGCGCCCGGCGGCGACCACCGGCTGCCTGCGTTGGCGGCCGCGGCCGCGATGAGCGTGCGGCACTTCAGCCGGGTGTTCGCCGCCGAAGTCGGCGAACCCCCCGGGCGTTACGTCGAGCGAGTCCGCGTCGAGGCAGCGCGCCACGAACTCGAGACCACCGACGCCACGCTCGACGTCATCGCCGCACGTTGTGGATTCGGTACGGCCGAGACGTTGCGTCGCTCGTTCCACCGACGGCTCGGCGTCGCCCCCGACACGTATCGACGCCGATTCCGAACCGTCGCCTGAACCCGTCCCGCCGACTCACTCGCCAGACCCTACGAAAGGCACCCACCATGCAGGTCGTCATTCCCCTCTTCCCCCGCTTCACCGCACTCGACGGCATCGGGCCGTACGGGGTGCTGCAGCGCATCCCGTCGATCGACCTCACGTTCATCGGCCACGCACGCGGCGAGGTCCGCAGCGAGAACGGGCTGCTGGGCATCATTGTCGACGGCACGTTCGACGACTTCCCACGTCCCGACGTGATCGTCTTCCCCGGCGGCGTCGGCACACGGGCGTTGCAACACGACGACCGTGTCCTCGAGTGGGTGCGCACCGCGCACGCGACCACGACGTTCACGACCTCGGTGTGCACCGGGTCGATCGTGCTCGGCGCTGCCGGGTTGCTGCGGGGGCTGACGGCGACAACACATTGGTCGTGCTACGCCGAACTCGAGGCGACCGGAGCGACGCCCGTCGCCGACCGCGTGGTCGAGCACCTGGACGAGCGCATCATCACCGCAGCGGGCGTGAGCAGCGGCATCGACATGGCGCTGCGCTTGACCGAACTGCTCGTCGATCGCACCGCAGCCGAGGCCGCGCAACTGATGATCGAGTACGACCCCCAGCCTTCGTTCGACTGCGGCAGCCTGGCCAAGGTCCAGGCCGGTCCAAACGCCGACGCCGTCGTCGCCCGCGTCATCGAGTACGCCCAACTCCGCCAATGACGGCGCGAACTTGAGTTCCTGGTGAACGCACCGCGAACTCAAGTTCCTGGTGCAGGGTCAGACGGAGGTGGCGCAGAAGGTGTCGCCCTGAGGGAGCGACTGCAGGGTGCTCACGTCGGCGTCGCCGTGCAGCGCCGCCAACATGCCGCGCACCATGCCGCGGTCGACCGCGCAGATGACCGGGTGCTCGATCGCGACGTCGCCGAACGGGCAGTGGTTGTTGATGATCCGCATCTGGTTGTTGCGCTGATCGGCATGGGCGGCGAATCCGTGCGCCGTGAGCGCATCGGCGACGGCTTGCATCGCCGAGCGCAGACTGCGTTGGCCGGCGGAGAGGTCGGGACCGGTCATCCCCAGCGCCATCGCCGCGCCGTACTCCTGCCCGACCTCCTCGGCCATCAGTTCGGCCTGCTCGCGTGGCAGCAAGCGCAATGCGCGGCCGAGCAACGACAGCACCAGGTCGTCGCTCTTCACCGGCACATCGACCACATCCGCTCGGGCGTCGGCCGGCACCCGATAGTGCTTCGACGGTCGCCCCGCCCCTGCACCCTCGGCCCGTTCGATGACCACCTCGAGGTAGCCGCCGGCCGACAGTTTGTCGAGGTGGTGGCGGGCGACGTTCGGGTGGACGCCGAACTGCTCGGCAACCTGCGCTGCGGTGACACCCTGCTCGCGTTCTCGGGCCATCAGGTAGATACCGCGACGGGTGGGATCGCCGAACGCATCGGTGATGGCCGAGACGGTGCTCGTGAAGGAGGTCGCGTTCGTGGCCACGCAGGTATTCTACCTATGCGCGTAGTGGTAATTCGGACGCGCAGCCACGAACCGCCCGACCGGAGACCCCCGATGCCCACCACCGAGCAGATCATCGATGCCCTTCGCCCCGTGGAGGACCCCGAGCTGCACCGCAGCATCGTCGACCTGGGCATGGTCCGATCGGTGCAACTCGATGGCACCACGGCGCGCATCGAGATCGCCCTCACCGTCCCCGGCTGCCCGTTGAAGAACGAGATCCAGTCCCGCGTCGCCACGGCGGTCACGGCACTCGACGGCGTCGACGTGGTGGCCCTCGACTTCGGCGTCATGACCGACGCCGAGCGCGGCAAGGTGCGCGAGATCATGGGTGGCGCCGGCCACGGTGGTGGCGCGCCGAACCAGCAGGGTGGCCACGGACATGCCGAGGGCAAGGCCGTGCCGTTCAACCAGCCCGGCAACAAGACCCGCCCACTGCTCATCAGCAGCGGCAAGGGCGGCGTCGGCAAGAGCAGCGTCACCGTCAACCTCGCGGTCGCGCTGGCCTCGCAGGGCTACAAGGTGGGCGTCGTCGACGCCGACATCTACGGCTACTCCATTCCCCGAATGCTCGGCACCGACCGCGACCCGGTCGTCATCGACGACATGCTCGTGCCGCCGGCTGCCAACGGCGTGACCTGCATCAGCATCGGCTACTTCGTTCCCGAGGGCCAGGCCGTCATCTGGCGAGGGCCCATGCTGCACAAAGCGCTCGAGCAGTTCCTGGCCGACGTGTTCTGGGACGAGCCCGACTTCCTGCTCATCGACATGCCGCCCGGCACCGGCGACATCGCGCTCAGCCTCAGCCAGTACCTGCCCCGTGGCGAGGTGTACGTCGTCACCACCCCGCAACCCGCTGCGCAGAAGGTCGCCCGCCTGTCGGCGGCGATGGCGCAGAAGGTGAACCTGCCCGTGAAGGGCATCATCGAGAACATGAGCTGGTTCACAGGCGACGACGGGAAGCGCTACGAGATCTTCGGTGCAGGTGGCGGCCAGGAGCTCGCCGACGAGCTCGAGGTTCCCTTGCTCGGCCAGCTGCCGCTGGTGCAGGCGCTGCGTGAAGGCGGCGACGACGGCAAACCGATCACCGTCGCCGACCCCGACAGCGAGACCGCCAAGGCGTTCCAGGCCATCGCCACCCGCATCGCCACCGAGCTGAAGCCGAAGAAGGTCTTCAGCGCCGCCCTCAAGGTCAACTGAGTTCGGCGACCCCACCGGGCCAGGTCAGCGGTCAGCGGTCAGCGGTCAGCGACGGTACGTCGTGAGCACCATGTCGGCCTCGACCGACGTGAGTGCCGCCTCGACCTGAGCCCGCCGCTCATCGGTGGTGCTCCACCAGTAGGGCGTCATCTCCAACAGGTTGCGTCGCGACGTCGGCTCGGCGAGATCGACCGTGAACCCCACCCGCTCTACCGACTCGGCCTCGGGTGCAGACTCGTCGTCGACGTGCGGCCGCGGGCGGTCGTAGACGAGCGCCTTCAACTGCGCCAGGTGACCGGGACCCGGCGTCACGACGACCGCCACACCGCCGGGCCGCAGCACGCGCCGCAGCTCGTCGAACGGGCGCGGCGAGAACACGTCGATCAGCGCGTCGAACGAGTCGTCGCCGAACGGCAGGCGGTACGACGACGCCACGGCGAACCGGCACTGCGGGTGACGGCGCGCCGCCAACCGCACCGCAGACTTGGAGATGTCGATCCCCCAACCGGCTGCACCCGACGCGCTCGCGGCACGAGCCAGATAGCTGCCCTCGCCACAGCCGGCGTCGAGCACAGCGACGTCCGAGCGACCATCCCGCGCGGCCAGCGCCGTGCTCACGACCCTCGCCACTGTGTCGAGGATCGGGTCGTAGCACCCGGCGTCGAACACCGCGCGGCGAGCGCGCACCATTGCGTCGTCGTCGCCGCTCGGGCCGCCGGCCAGACGCCCTCCGACGATGAGGTTGACGTAGCCCTCGCGCGCGATGTCGAACATGTGGCCGGACGCGCACGACCACGTACGCTCGAGCTCCGTGAGCTGTTCGCCACAGTGGGGGCATCGATAGCTCACGGACATCGATCGATTCTCCCAGGGAGACGCAGTGCACGTCGACATCGCCGGAACTGGTTTGGACGCAGGACGGTTGCAACGCATCGCTGCGCACCTGGACCAGCACTACGTGTCGAAGGGGAAGATCGCAGGCGCCGAGGTAGCCGTGGGCCGCCACGGAAAGGTCGCGTACCACGCATCGCTCGGACTGCGCGACCGCGAACGCAACGTCCCCATCGGCAACGACACGATCTTCCGCATCTACTCGATGACCAAGCCGCTCACCTCGATCGCGCTGATGCAGCTGTTCGAGCGCGGCCTGTTCCGGCTCGACGATCCGGTGTCGCGGTTCTTCCCGTCTTGGAAACAGCACCGAGTCTGGGTGAGCGGCCCATCCAGCGACACGGCCGACGACATGGCCACCGAGCCAGCCCATCGCCGCATCAGCTTCCGCGACCTGCTCAGCCACACCAGCGGACTCACCTACGGCGGGTTGCTGATGGGTATGGAAGTGCACCCGATCGATCGCGTCTACCAGGCCAATCACATCCGCAGCAGGGGGGTGCCCACGTCGATGGACGAGTTCATGGAGAAGCTGTCGACGGTCCCACTGCGCTTCCAGCCCGGCACGGCGTACCAGTACTCGCTCGCCACCGACGCCTGCGGGGCGCTCGTGGAGAAGATCAGCGGCCAGCCGTTCGCCGAGTACCTGCAGGAGCACATCCTCGACCCGCTCGGCATGCACGACACCTCGTTCCAGGTTCCCGCCGACAAGGCACATCGCTTCGCCGCCAACTACCAGCGCAACGCGGACAAGACGACCACCCTGATGGACGACCCGACCACGAGCGCCTACCTGCGCGAGCCGGCGTTCGTCAGCGGGGGCGGCGGCCTCGTCGGCACCATCGCCGACTACACGATCTTCTGCGACATGCTCCGCCAGGGCGGCCAGTTCGACGGCCGTCGCATCATCGGTCCGCGCACCCTGGAACTGATGCGACAGAACCATCTGCCGGGCGGCAAGGACCTCGCCGCACTCGACGTCGAACTGCTCACCCAGTACGGCAACGTCGGGGTCGGCTTCGGCCTCGGCTTCGCCAGCACCATCGACCAAGTCGCCACGGGCGCGTTGACGCGGCACGACTTCTACTGGGGTGGCGCCGCGTCGACCGTGTTCTGGGTGGATCCGGTGGAGGACCTGTGGGTGGTGTTCGCCACACAGCTGATGCCCTCGGCGTCGTTCGACTTCCGCGGCCAGCTCCGCAGCCTGGTCTACGCCGCCATCACCGACTGATCAGCGGTCGAGCGGCAGTTCGGCCACGAACGCCTCGATGGCCGCGGCCACGTCGGCGGCGTGCGACTCCTGCATGTTGTGCTCGCCCCCTTCCACGACCTGCAGTCGCGCGTGCGGCATCTTGCGTTCGAGGTACTGGCCGCTCACCGTGTACTCCTCGCGATCGGCCGAGCCAGCGAGCACGAGCGTCGGCACCGTCATGTCCGCCAGGCGCTCCATCACCACCGAGTCCTCCTGCAGGTTCAGGTTCGTCGCCTGGACGGGCACACCGAAGCGGTGCGCGTTGCGTCGCGACCGCTCGTTCCAGCCGTCACGCTTCTCAGGATCGCGGAAGCCGGGGCCGGTGTTCAGCACGACGATGCCGGCTGCTGCACCGGGCCGGGTGGCGGCGTGGGCGAGGGACAGGTAGCCACCGAGCGAGTGGCCGACGAGCACCGTGGGACCGTCGAAGGCGGCGAGCACCTCGTCGAGGTCGGCGAGCGCAGCGTCGCGGGTGTACAGCGACGGATCGTCGGGGACGGGTGATCGACCGTGGCCGAGCAGATCGACGGCCACGGTCGAGTGCGACGACGACAGCAGGGCGACGACACCGTCCCAGGTGGCCGTCGTGCCGCCAAGGCCGTGGACGAACACCAGTGACGGCGTGCCGCTGCCCGAACGTTGCACGTGGAGTCGCATGGAGTTCCTTCTGATCAGGTGCCGAGACCGGCGAGGCCGTCACCGAGGATCTTGGCACCCAGCAACAGCAGGACGACCATCATGATGACCGCGTTGTTGTCGAGCATGAACCGCTTCACCTCGTCGAGCGGATCGGCTGCCCGGTCGCCCAGGATCAACCGCGCCGCCACTGCACCGACGACAGCGCCCGAACCGATGGCCACGAAAATCAGCGCCGCCACCCAGGCCCTGCCTCCATCGGTGGTGGCCCCGGCGACCGCCACCATGGCGGACATCGCAAGCGCGAAGTTCTTCGGGTTCACCCCACCGAGGATCACGCCGAGTCGCAGCGCCCTCGCGCTGGTGATCTGCTCGACCCCTGC
>JANOET010000196.1:0-4491 GCA_031413415.1 Acidimicrobiaceae bacterium | reverse complement strand
CGCAGCAGCGTGGGCAGCGGGTGCTCGGCGAAGGTCGCCACGGTCGACGCCTGCATGTTGCTCGTCGGGCACAGGTCCAACGTCACGCCGCGTTCGATCAGCGTGGCCACCACGTCGGGAGCATTCACCGACCACGGGCCGTGCGAGATGCGATCCGGGCGCAACGTGAGGGCCTGACGAACGAGCGAACCGTCGTCGACCAACTCGCCGACGTGCACAGTGATGCCCAACCCGCCACGTCGGGCCACCTCGAACGACTCGGCGTGCGGGGTGGGGTCGGGCGTGGCGGCCTCGTAGCCGGCGAAGTCCCACCCCGTCACGCCACGGTCGCGGAACCGCACCGCGGCCTCGGCCACCTCGACGTTGCGTTCGGGGGTGTGGGCGCGAAAGCCGACGACGCACAGCCGTGCCTCCACCCCGCATCGCGCGGCAGCCTCACGCGTCGCGTCGGCCACCACCTCGATGACGTCGTCGACCGACAAGCCCTGCTCGCAGTGCAGCGCCGGCGCCCACTTGATCTCCATGAACTTCACGCGGTCCGCGGCCTTGTCCTCCACCAACTCTCGTGCGACGCGAGCCAACGCGTCGGGCCATTGCAGAATCCGCAACGGCAGATCGAACGCCCGCAGCAGTTCGGCTTGTGACGCCGCCTGCACGGGCGCCGTCAGCGTCGCGAACATGCCCTCGTAGGTGCTCGGCGCGTCGACACCGTGTGCGGCAGCGAGCTCGAGCGCGGCGATGGGCTTCACACACCCGTCGAGATGCAGGTGCAGCTCGGCCTTCGGCATGTCCTGAACGAGACGGCGGACGGACGCGGAGACCTCGGCGGGAGCCATGCCCGCAGTCTGTCAGCCCCGTCGGCAGATCGGGTCAGGCGGTCGCGGGCGCCTTCAACCTGTTCACGTACAGCACACCGGCGGCGACCAACAGCCCGACCACGAGCACCACCCACGGGCCGATGCCGGCGATGAACAGCACGGCGAGACCCAGACCGACGATGACGATGCGGGCCACGTCGGGCTTGGCCGCGACGACGGCCGAGAGCTTCGAGTGGCTGCCATCCTCGGCCGGCTTGAGGAACAGGGCGATGAGGCCGACCGCGATGCCGACGATGGCGCTCACGGTCAGGGTTCGCTCGAGGGACTCGACGAGCTCGTCGGTGATGTTCACCGCGGCCGCGTTGGCGCCAGCCCGGTCGATGGCGCGGTCGATGGCCGCCACCACCTGATCGATGCCGATGCGCAGGAGCACCCCACCGATGCCGATGCCGAGCATCAACTGCGACAGTGTGCGGCGACGGTCGAGCGACAAGGCCATGGCGATGCCGATCACCACGAACGCGAGCAACCCCAGGAGGAAGGTGGCCTTCTGGAAGAGCGAGAGCGCGCGCTGCGCTGTGTTGAGCGTGGTCGATGCGCTCGCGACCTGCTGCGCGTTCAACACCGTGACCTGTCCGAAGCCGTCGGCGACCGAGACCCCGAAGACCCTGGCCAGCACCTGCACCGCAGCCGAGCTCGTGGCAGCGTCGGCCACGGCCGAGATGTCGAATCTGCCGGGAATGACCTCTTGCCGCTGCAGTTCCTCGATCGTGGCCACCAACAACGGCACGGTGTCGAGACGAACCTCTCCGTCGACCTGCACGAAGAACGCGTCGAAGCCGAGCCCGTCGCCTTCGAGCACGCGAATCACGGCTTGGTGGGCCTCGCGTACAGCAGCGTCGAGCAGCGCCCGCCCGGCGGGGCTGCCCACGACGTCGGCGACCTTGTCGTGGATGACCCGGGTGATCGCCGCCTCGATCACCGGATCGAGGCGTTCGAGTGCGTCGGGCAACAGGTCCCCGACGATTCCCTTGATGTCGACGAGGAGAACGATCTCGTCGGTGATCCGCGTGGCGAGCGCGTCGATGACCGCCGGGTCCTGGGCAGCTCGGTCGACGGCGGCGACGACCCGGTCTGCACTCAACACCGTCCGCTTCGCCCAGATCCCGGTGGTCGCCACCAGAAACAGCACGATGGACAGACCGACCGCGACACCGGTGGCGATGCGTCGGCCCGTCCGACGCTCCTTCTTCTCGGCGGGTGCGGCGGCGGGTGCGGACACGTCGGTCATGGTGCAACACCGTACGCCGTCGGGCCACCGCCATCTGTCACCCGCCCAGGGTGATCACTTCGATCGGATACGGTGGAATACTCAGCCCGCCCCGCTCATCGCAGATCGCCGCCGGACCCGGCTCCGGCGCTCAGGAAGGACACCCCCATGGCCATCGGACCGGTCGAGTACATCATCATCCAATTCCCCGGGAACCAGTTCAAGGGCGAGATCATCCCCGCCCTCGAGGACCTCATCGACTCGAAGACGGTTCGCCTCATCGACGTCGTGTTCATCACCAAGGACACCGAGGGCAACGTCGTCTGGGACGAGTACGACGCAGGCGAGGCCGGCGACGGCTTCGGTTTCGCCCACCTCGACGGTGAGGCCGGACTGCTGAACGAGGACGACATCCTCGCCGCCGCCGACGTCATGGACGACAACAGCACTGCCGTGCTGCTCGTCTGGGAAGACCTGTGGGCCACCCCGTTCGCCCTCGCCGTGCGCAACGCTGGCGGCGAGATCATCGTCGGCGGTCGTATCCCCCACGAACTGGTGCAGTTCGCGGCAGAGACCATGCCCTGAGGCACCACTGCCTCCCCCTTCTCGACGGCAACGACACACTCAACCAATTCGACAACCCCAACGACACGACAACACCAAGATCAAAGGAGAACATCATCATGCGACGTGGAATGCGTGGAGGACGACCCCCCATGGTTGGCTCGATGGCCCGCACGGCCGTCGTCGTCGGCACGGCCAGCGCGGTCGCCGGCAACTCACAGAAGAAGCAGGCAGCCGGCGCACAGCAGGCCGCCGACGCCGCTGCCTTCCAGCAGCTGCAGCAGCAGCAGGCGATCGAGGCCCAGGTGGCCGCGCAGGTTGCGGCCCAGACGGCCGCTGCCGCACCGGCACCCGCAGCGGCACCGGGCGGCATGACCGATGAGGTGATCGCGCAGTTGCAGAAGCTCGGCGAGCTGAAGGCCGCCGGCATCCTCACCGAGGAAGAGTTCGCGGCTCAGAAGGCGAAGCTCCTCGGGATGTAAGGTCCGCGGGGCTCCGAGGAGGGCCCCGATGACCCCGCTCGACCTGCATTCACGCGAGTTCCTGGAGGACCCCGCACCCACACTGGCCTGGCTGCGCGAGCACGACCCGGTGCACCGCAGCCCGTACGGCTACTGGTTGCTCACCAGGTACGACGACGTGACGGCCGCATTGCGCGACCCGCGGTTGTCGAGCGAATGGACGAAGAAGGGAGCACTGCCCGGTGTCGCATCGCGACACCGGGCAGTTGCCGATCTGGACGACCCCTTCGTACGCGCCCAGCAGGTGGTCCTGCACTCGTTCAACATGAAGGACCCGCCCGCACACACCCGCATCCGACAGCTGGTGCAGCAGGCGTTCACACGGGCCGCGGTCGACGAGCAGCGCGGCCGGGTCACCGAACTGGTCGACGAGTGCATCGAACTCGGCCTTCAGCGCGGCGCGCTCGACGTGGTCACCGAGCTGGCCTTTCCACTGACCATCACCGTCGCATCCGCGATGATCGGCATCCCCGCCGCCGGCCGCGACCGCTTTCGTGCGTCGTTCGAGGACACCGAACGGCTCGGTGACCCGACAGCGACCGAGGCCCAGCGCGAGGCGGGCCGGGCCGCGCTGGTGTGGCAGCTCGAGTGCATCCGTGAAGCGGTCGAGGCACGACGCGCCGAACCGCAGGCCGACCTGGTGAGTGCGCTGGTCCAGGCCGAGGAACGCGGCGAGACGCTCACCGACGACGAGATCATGGCGGCGCTACTCACCCTGTACACGGCCGCCGGTACGACCACGGAACGGATGATCTCGAGCGGGCTGCTCCTGCTGCTGCGGCACCCCGAGCAACTCGCCGTGCTGCGCGAGCGCCCGGCGCTGCTCGGTGGTGCAGTCACCGAGATCCTGCGTTTCCACCACCCCAACCAGCAGACCACCACCCCCCGGCTGGCGCTCGACGATGTCGACATCCGTGGCACGGTCGTGCCCACCGGGCACACGGTGCGCGTCGCCCTGGGCGCCGCCAACCGCGACCCGGCACGCTGGGCCGACCCCGAGCGGTTCGACATCACCCGCCCCGAATCGGTGTCGCTCGGCTTCGGTCAGGGCATCCACTACTGCATCGGCGCACCGCTCGCCCGCATGCAGTCCACGGTGGCGCTGCAGCGGCTGCTCGAGCGATGTCCGCACCTTGCATTGACCGACGACACCGTCCGCCACGACCCCCGTCGTATGGACCGATACGAGACGATCAGGGTCACCCTGGACCACTGACCTGCAGCGGAGCGTCACGGTTTCATCAAGCCGACCCCGATCCGTGCCGATAGATGCTCGTATGCTCGCACCCGGGAACACGTTCGAGGCGCCTCCGCTGAC
>JANOET010000195.1:0-5534 GCA_031413415.1 Acidimicrobiaceae bacterium | reverse complement strand
CCGCTGACGAAGGCATTGCCCCACTCGAGCGAACCCTTCGTCTGCGCCATGGCCAGCACTCGGTCGCCCAGCGCCCCGTCGCCGGCATCGAGCTTTCCCGACCAGTCCACGAGCAAGGCGACGGCCACGGCTCCGATGAAGTTGGCGATGTAGACGACGCCCCAGTTTCGCAGGAGGCGTGCGGCGGTGACGCGCCGGCTGGCGAACGCCATGACGATGAGGGTGTTGCCCGTGAACAGCTCGGCTCCGCTGATGACCACCAGGATGAGGCCGAGCGAGAAGACCATTCCGCCGAGCAGGCTGCGGATGCCGGGGGAGAGACCCGTGTCAGCGGTGATCACCTGCGAGAAGTTCGCGCCGAGCGCGATGAACGCGCCAGCGAGGATGCCGAGCGGCACGAGTCGATGCAGTGGCTGCGCCGCCTTCGTGACGCCGGCCTGCTCGGCCTTGGCGGCCATGTCGGCGGGGAGCAGCGCATCGAAGTGGACGTCGCCGGTGATGCTTGCCATGGCTGCATCTTCTGTCGGAGCGGTACCGTTGACCAGGGACTTTCGGCCGGACTGGCCCTGACTTGACCCGCGGGTCAATACTTGGGGAATGGAATTTGTGTACTCCGCCGAAGACGAAGCCTTCCGCACCGAGATCCGTGCGTGGCTCACCCAGAACCTGCCTGCCGGCTGGTTCGAACCCGGGTTCGAAATGACCCCCGACGACCGCAAGGCGTTCAACGAGGGTTGGCCCGCGAAGCTGTACGAGGGTGGCTGGATCTGCGCAACCTGGCCCAGGGAATACGGCGGCAAGGGTCTCACCACGATGCAGGGTGTGGTGATCAGCGAAGAGTTCGCCAACGCCAAGGCACCGATGCGCGCCGACTTCTTCGGTGACACCCTCGTCGGCCCCACCATTCTGCAGTGGGGTACCGAGGAGCAGAAGAAGGAGTTCCTGCCGAAGATCCTCAGCGGCCAGGTGCGCTGGTGCCAGGGCTTCAGCGAGCCGAACTCGGGCTCCGACCTGGCCTCGTTGAAGACCGTCGCCGAACTCGACGGCGACGAATGGGTCATCAACGGCCAGAAGGTGTGGACCACGCAGGGCCACAACGCCGACTATTGCTTCCTGCTCACCCGCACCGACCCCGACGCTCCCAAGCACAAGGGCATCAGCTACCTGCTCGTCCCGATGCGCCAGCCCGGCGTGGAGGTGCGCGGCATTGTGCAGCCCGACGGCACGGCCGAGTTCTGCGAGGTGTTCTTCACCGATGCGCGTTGCCCCAAGGACAACGTCGTCGGTGGCGTGAACAACGGGTGGAAGGTCGCCAACAGCACCCTCGCGTTCGAGCGTGGTATGAGCGCCACCACCGGCTACCGCCGCTTCGAGGAAGAGTTCAAGCTCATCGTCGCCGAGGCTCAGTCCAATGGCGCCATCGACGATCCCTCCATCCGTCAGCGGTTGGTGACGTACTACACGAAGATCCAGATCCTGCGCATCAACGGTCTGCGTTCGCTGTCCACCACGATCGCCGGGACCAAGGACATGGGCGTGGTCGCGCTCGGTGCGACGAACAAGATGTTCTGGAGCGAGATGCACAACGAGGCGATGGAGTTGGCGCTCGACGTGTTCGGCGCGGCCAGCATGCTCGTCGACACCAATGCAGCGAGCGGTTCGTGGCCCGGCACCTCGCGCGACAAGCGTCGTGCGGGCTACCCGGTCAGCCCGATGATGAGTTCGTTCTTCTTCAGTCGCAGCGAGACCATCTGGGGTGGCACCAGCCAGATCCAGCGCAACATCGTCGGCGAGCGCATCCTCGGCCTGCCCAAGGAGCCTCAGTCCCCCCAGTGACGGGTCAGGCCGTGATGCGGTCGAGCACAGGCTCGGTCGTGGTCGTGGCCTTGCCACCCACCCGATAGGCCGCGCGCAGCAGGCCTGCGGCCTGCACGGCCTGCAGGTCGTTGCGTGCGTGGACGTACCCCAGCGGCCGCTCGCCGCCCACCTCGTCGCCCACGTCGGCCAGCCCGGTGAGGCCCACGGCGTGGTCCACCGGGTCTTGCGGACGGCTGCGGCCGCCACCGAGCGCGACGACCACCATGCCCACGGCCCGAGTGTCGATACGGGTGACGTTGCCGGTGTGATCGGCGAAGACAGGCAGGCGGACCGCGGCGTGCTCCATGTGGCTCCACGGATCGTCGATGAACTTTCGCGGCCCGCCCAACGCCACGACCATCTGCTGGAACTTCTCGGCCGCTGCACCTGAGTCGAGCGCGCCCTGCAGCATGGTGCGTGCCGCCTTCACGTTCTTGGCGAGCTTGCCGAGGACCAACATCTCGGCGCACAACGACAGCGTCACCTCGTGGATGCGTGGTTCGCGCCGCACGCCGGTGAGATACTCGACCGCGTAGGCGACCTCGAGGGCGTTGCCGGCGGTGTCGGTGAGCGGCCGATCCATGTCGGTGATGAGTGCGACGGTGGGTAGGCCGGCGCTGGTGGCGACGGTGGCGATGTTCGTCGCCAACTCGCGCGACTTGGCGAGCGTCGGCATGAAGGCACCATTACCGGTCTTGACGTCCATGGTCAGTCCCTGCAGGCCGGCGGCCAGCTTCTTCGACAGGATGCTCGCGGTGATGAGCGGCACGCTCTCGACCGTGGCGGTGACGTCGCGGATGCCGTAGAGACGCTTGTCGGCGGGAGCGAGGTCGGCGGTCTGGCCGATGATGGCGCACCCCACCTTGCGCGTGACCGACCGGAACTTGGCCATCGTCGGGGCCGCCACGTAGCCGGGGATGGACTCCATCTTGTCGTAGGTGCCACCGGTGTGGCCGAGACCACGCCCGCTGATCATCGGCACGTAGCCGCCACATGCCGCCACCATCGGGGCGAGCATCAGGCTGACGGTGTCGCCGACGCCGCCAGTGGAGTGCTTGTCGAGCACGGGACCGGACAGGTCCCAGTGCAGCACCGAACCGCTGTCGCGCATGGTGGTGGTGAGCGCGACCGCCTCGTCGGCGGTCATGCCCTTGAAGTACACGGCCATCGCGAATGCGGCGGCTTGGCCTTCGGTGACCTCACCGTTGAGGAGGCCGCGCACGAACTCGGCGATGTCGTCGGCGGAGAGTGCCTTGCCGTCACGCTTGGCGCGGATGAGTTCCTGGGGCAGCATCAGTAGGCCTCCGACGTGCTGACGTCGCTGTCGCCCTGGACAGCGGCGACGAGGGCGGTGAGCAGACCGCTCGCTCCGAAGCGGAAGGTTGTAGGGGTGGCCCAGCCGGCGCCGAGCAGCTCGTCGGCCTGCGTGATGTAGTGGCGGGCGTCGTCGAGCGTACGGATGCCGCCGCTCGGCTTCAGACCCACCGGCCGACCTGCCTGTTGAATGACGCCGAGCATGATCGCGGTGGCCTCGAGCGTGGCGCTCTGTGCCGTCTTGCCGGTGGAGGTCTTGATGAAGTCGGCACCGTGTTCGACCGCGAGCGCGGCCGCGTCGTGAATGATCGCCGGTTCGACGAGCTCGCCCGTCTCGAGGATGACCTTCAACGCGTGGCTGTCGGCGGGGACGACGGCGCGTACGGCGTCGATCATCGCCGCCGCCGCGGGCGTGTCACCGGCCAGGAAGGAGCGGTACGGGAGCACGAGGTCGATCTCGTCGGCACCGTCGGCCAGCGCCTGGCGTGTCGTCGCCACGACGTCGTCCACTGGTTCGTCGCCGCTCGGGAAATTCACCACCGTGGCGACGCGCACGTTCGTGCCCCACAACTGTTCGACCGCCAGCGCGACATGGCGGGGCCACACGCACACGGCAGCCGTGCTGCCGTGCGGTCCGTGGGCCTTGCCGCAGAGCGTGACGACGTCGTCGTCGGTGGCGTCGTCGCCCAGTTCGGTGAGGTCGAGCAGACCAATGGCGCGCCGGGCGGTCGAGACGGGATCGTGCGACATGGCTGTCACCCTAACCAGGGTGGCCGAGGCCTCGGTCGGGGCGGCAGACTCTGGTCCATGACCGAACTGCTCTATCTGCGCGATGCCTATGCGACGCACTTCACCGCGACCGTCACCGGCGTGCGCGACGACGCGATCGCGCTCGGCGCGACCTTCTTCTACCCGACTGGTGGTGGACAGCCGCACGACACCGGTTCGCTCGCAGGCTTGCCGGTCGTCGAGGTCCGCAAGGAGGGCGCCGACGTGTGGCACCGCGTCGAGGGCGGCCCGTTGCCCTCGGTGGGCGACACCGTCGAGGGTGACGTCGACTGGGACCGTCGTCATCAGCTGATGCGTACCCACACGGCGCTCCACGTGCTGTGCGGCGTCATCTGGAACGAGTGGCACGTGCCCGTGACCGGCGGGAACATGGAGCCCCTGTCGGCGCGTATGGACTTCGAGTTCGACCCGGTGCCCGAGGGGTTCGCGGCGCGGATCGAGGAACTGGTGAACGCCGAGCTCGCGGCCGACCGGCCCATCATCGTCGGCTTCCTGCCACGCGACACCGCGGTGCAGGACGAGGACCTCATCCGCACCAAGGTGTCGTTGATTCCCGAGGCGGTGACCGAGATCCGCGTCGTGGACATCGTCGGGCTCGACAAGCAGGCCGACGGTGGCACTCACGTGCACAGCACCGCCGAGGTAGGCCGTCTGAAGGTGGTCAAGCTCGAGAACAAGGGCAAGGGGAACAAGCGCGTGCGGGTCGAGATCCTCGACGCCTGAGCCGCTGGTCACACGACCGTGGCGCGTCCGATGCCGACGACGAGCTGATTCAGGGTGCCCACCTCTCGTTCCCGCCACGACGGCGAGTCGCGAAGCGCGGGCTCCGCACATGACGAGTGGAACAGCTCGCCGCGAAGACGGACGAGGTCTTCGGTCGCCCTGAGGCGGCACCCGCACAATCGACATTCGCTCCCCGGCTGTCCGTCGGTCGGCTGTTCTTCCATGTGCCGACGATGCAGGCTTCGTCGCACGGAGTCAAGTCCCTTGTGCGGCCGCTCGGGTCGGGCCAGGCTTGACGCGCTCGGCGACATTCGTCGTCCCGACCCACACTCGAGCGAGGCGAACGCCCCGTTGCATGGCGCACCTATCGGCAGCTCCGCGTGCCCAGGACCTCGCGGGAACTGGTCAGGCGAAAAAGACACCCAGTGTCGTTTTCGCATGTCCAGTTCCAACCGATCGGCGCTGAATCGCGCCACAGGAATGTCCGATGGCCGAGAGCGCCCACTGAGCTATCTGGGTTGAAAGGGAGCGCACTCTGCCCGCTCTGGACCGGCACGTCAACCCGCACCTATCGGCAGGTGTGCGCGGCGACCCGCGACCCAGTCTGAGGCGTACGAGACATCGCCCAGCACCGCAACCACCCCACGCCGCTGTCCCCTTACTCCGCCGCTGGTCGACTCATCTCGCGACGAACGGAAGGGCGCTCTCGAGATCGGCGTCCAGACGGTGCCAGCGGTCGAAGCAGGGTGCGACGCCCTCCCGATCGGTCTCCTCGACGACCCTCGCAGTCAGGTCCTCCGTCGCACGACGCAGCAACGCGTGCTCCAGGTGCACGCGGTTGAGGTTCTTGG
>JANOET010000194.1:0-3498 GCA_031413415.1 Acidimicrobiaceae bacterium | reverse complement strand
ATCTCGAACTACGGGCAGATGCGCCGCAACACCGACCGCAACGAAGACCACCGACACGCCCAACTCGCCTTCGTCGTGAGCATCCTGATCATCACCAAGCTCATCGACCACGCCAAGAACACACCTATCCGCTGAACCTCTTAAGTTCCTGGTGAACGCCCCGAACTCAAGTTCCTGGTGCAGGGCCCACGGGGCGATCGCCTGCCACGGTGGTGCGGTGCAGCAGTCGGCGGCTGCCGTCGTAGTCGTTGATGGCCAGGTGGAGCAGGCAGCGGTTGTCCCAGATGGCGAGGGTGCCGGGAGCCCACTGCAGGCGGCACGTGAACTCCGGACGGCTGGCGTGGTCGAACAGGTACTGCAGCAGCGGGCGTGACTCGGCCTCGGTCATGCCGTCGAACCACTGCGTGTACACCGGGTTGACGAACAACGCCTTGCGGCCGGTGACCGGGTGGACACGCACGACGGGGTGGAGCGCCTCGCGGTCGGCGGTGGGGTCGTTGCGGGTCATCACGACGGACGTGCTGACGGCGGCGTTCGGGCCGGGACCGCGGGTGCCATGCGGCCAGGCGGTCTGCACGGCGTGGAGCGGGTCGAGCAACGCCTGCATGCCCGGCGACAGCGCGTCGTAGGCGGCGTATTGGCTCGCCCACAAGGTGTCGCCGCCCACCGGCGGCAGTTCGATCGCGTACAGCAGGGTGAGGCTGGGTGGTTCATCGAGGAACGAGAAGTCGGAGTGCCAGGTGCCGCCGAACGTGGAGATCTTCCGTTCGTCTGCTTCCTTCAACACGGCGATGACATCGGGGTGCTCGGCGAGGTGCTGGATGTACGGCACGCGCAGCACATCGCCGAACCGACGGGTGAGCGCGATCTGCTCGTCGGGCGACAGGTGCTGGTCGCGCACGAACAGCACCGAGTGTGTGGCGAGCGCATCGTGCACTGTGGCCATCACGTCGTCGCCCACCGCGCGCAGGTCGACACCGGCGACCTCGGCGCCGCAATGTGGAGTGACGGGCGTGATGGCGAGCGTCATGCCCTCAGTCTGGCGTTGGTGGGGTCGTAGAGCGGCTCGGCGCCGACGGTGGCGGTGACCCGCTCGCCGTAGACGACCACGTCGACCTTCGTGCCGGGCGCCTCGTACTGCGGGCGGACGTAGCCGATGGCGATGCTCTGGTTCAGCGTGAAGCTCCAGCCGCCCGACGTGACCAATCCGATGCGCTCGGCGCCGTCGAAGACGCTCGCCAGTGCGGGCGCATCGGCGTCGCCGGCGTCGTCGAGGGTCATCGACACGAACCGCCACGGCGAACCGGCCGCCTGCTCTTCGACGAGTGCTTCCTTGCCGACGAACGACGGCTTGGTGAGGTCGACGAAGCGATCGAGTGAGGCGTCGAACGGGGAGAAGCCGATCTCGAGGTCGCCCTTCCAACCGCGGTAGCCCTTGTCGAGGCGCAGGCTGTCGACCGCGTAGATGCCGAAGTCGGCGATGCCGTACTGCTGGCCCGCGGCCCAGATGGCGTCGTAGAGCGCGACCAGTTGGTCGTTGGCGGCATGCAGTTCCCAACCGAGTTCGCCGACGTACCCGACGCGCAGCGTGCGGACCGGGCCGGCCGCGGTGTCGATGTCGCGAATGCTCAGCCACGGGAAGTCGGCGTTCTCGAGCGACGTCGTGGTGACCTGCGCGAGCACGTCGCGGGCGTGGGGGCCCACGACCACCAGCGAGCCGAAGTCCTTGCTGATGTTGTGCAACGTGACCGAGCCGTCGTCGGGCAGTGCGGCCTCGAGCACGTCCATGTCGTGCCACTCGGCGCCTGCCGCTCCGACGAGGTAGAAGTGGTCCTCGGCGAGACGGGCGACGGTGAACTCGCTGAGGACCTTGCCGTCGGGCAACAGGGCGTAGGCCAGGGTGATGCGACCCAGGCGGGGGAGCTTGGTGCACAGCAGTTCGTCGAGGTACGCGGCGGCACCCGGGCCCTTCACCTCGATCTTGGTGAAGCCGGGCATGTCGAGCACGCCGACGCGGTTGCGCACTGCGTCGCACTCGGCGGCCACGGGGCCGCGCCACGCCTGGGTGCGGAAGAACGAGTAGTCGTCGACTGGCACGGCGCCGGTGGGGTCGAACCACGTGGGTCGCTCCCACCCGCCGCGAGCGCCGAAGTGGGCGCCCTTCGCCTGCAACTTCTCGTACAGGGGTGAGGTCCAACCGGGTCGGCCGGCCGGCCATTCCTTGTTGGGGAAGCCCATCGCGTACTCGTGCTGATACAGCTCGAGCGCCTTGGCGATGGTGTACTCGGTGGTGGCGTACTCCTTGAAGCGGCGGCGGTCCCAGCCCCACACGTCGAAGCCGGGGCGACCCTCCAGAATCCATTGCGCCGTGACCAGGCCGGCCCCGCCGCCCTGGGCGATGCCGAAGCTGAACGTGTCGCAGTGGAAGAAGTTGCGCAGCCCGCGCTCGGGGCCGAGGTAGGGGTAGCCGTCGGGGGCATAGGGGATGGGGCCGTTGACGATGCGGGCGATGCCCGCCTCGCCCAGCACCGGCACGCGCTCGCCCGCGTCGAGGATCTGCGGCTCGAGACGCTCGAGGTCGTCGGGCCAGAGCATGTTGGCGAACTCGTCGGGGATGCCGTCGAGCCACATCGCCGTGCTCTTCCACTCGTACGGTCCGAGGATGTAGCTGTGGCGTTCCTGGCGGAGGTAGTAGCTGGTGTCGGGGTCGCGCAGCAGTGGCAGCGGCGTCTCGCGGGCAGCGAGCTCTTTGATCTCGTCGGTGACGTAGTACTGGTGCGACAGCTGGGCGATGGGGTGGTGGCGGCCGAGTAGCGCCATCACCTCGCCGGCGCGATAGCCGGCAGCGTTGACGACGATCTCGCAGTCGATGATCTGCTCGCTGCCATCCTTCTTCCTGCTGGTGACGGTCCAGTGCGAGTTTGCGTGCTGGACCAGGCCGATGACGCGCTCGTAGCGGCGGATGCGGCCGCCCATGGTGCGGGTGCGCGTCGCCAGCGCCTGGGTGACCTGCGACGGGTCGATGTCGCCATCGAGCGGGTCCCACAGCGCACCGACCAGGTCATGGGTCTCGATGAGCGGGTAGATGTCCTTCAGCTGCGCCGGGGTGAGCATGTCGTACCCCATGCCCTGCGCATTGGCCATGGAGGTGACGTGGCGGAACTCGGCGATTCGCTCGGCGCTGTGGGCCAGTCGGACCGAGCCGGTGACGTGGTAGTTGATGGGGAACTCTTCGGACAACTCGCGGTACAACTCGGCCGTGTAGCTCTGTGCCTTCATCGCGCTCCACGACGTGGAGTACGTGGGCACGTTGCCGGCGGCGTGCCATGTGGACCCCGAGGTGAGCTCGTCGCGCTCGAGCAGCAGCACGTCGGTGCAGCCCATCAGCGCCAGGTGGTACGCGGTGCTCACACCGGCGATGCCGCCGCCGATGACGACGATGCGTGCGGACTCGCGCTCCTGCTGGTGGTCGCTCCGCTCTTGGTCGCTCATGGATCC
>JANOET010000193.1:0-2316 GCA_031413415.1 Acidimicrobiaceae bacterium | reverse complement strand
GCCTCGCGAGCCTGTTCTGCCTCGTCCGTCAGACCTTGCAACGACTCGATCTTCCACCACTTCATCACGACCGGCTCGAGGATCTGCTCGTGATGTTGCAACAGGTTGTACAGCCCGGCGTTGGCGATTGCCTGGGCGTGCTCCTGCGTCGGCCGAGTACCGGCCCTTGTTGATCGATGCCACCGAGTGACCTCCTGTTCGTCGATCACCCGATGTGATCAGTGTTCACATTATCGAGACATGTGAACACTGTCAACATTCGTGGCAGACTGTTGCCATGGCGGAGAAGCCGTATCACCACGGAGCACTCGAGCTCGCGTTGTCCAGCGCGGCCCTGGAGGTCGTGCGGACGTCGGGCATCGCCGACCTGTCGCTGCGCGACCTGGCGCGCGAGGTGGGGGTCTCACCGTCGGCCACGTACCGCCACTTCCCCAGCCGCGACCATCTCGTCGCACGCGTGTCGCAGCTCGCACGCGAATCACTGGCGGGTGCGTTGCTCGGGGCGCGCGACGCGGTGCCGGCCACCGGTGCACTGAAGCGACGGTCCGTCGTGCAGTTCCGCGAGATCGGTCGCGCCTACGTCACGTTCGCCGTGGAGCACCCGACCGTGTTCGATGCGGCGTTCACGCCGTGCCACATCCGCCTCGAACGCGACGACGACCCCAGCGCCTGGCTGGTGCTGGTCGAGGCCATCGACCACATGGTGGTCACGGGCGCCGTGCCGGCCGTTCGCCGCAAGGACGCACCGATCATCGCCTGGTCCGGCGTGCACGGCCTGGCCCAGATCCTGACCGCATCGGTGTGGCCGTCGGGCATCGATGCCACCGGCGAGATCGACGCCGTCCTCGACGGCATCTCGCGAGCCATCAGCTGAACCTCACCGCGCTCCCACTGAGCGGTCACTGAGCCGAGTGCGGCTTCGTGCCGATGATGCACCGGGCCGCACCCGGGACTCGCACCGAACCGCGACGCTCGAACACACCCACGTCGGCGATCACCCGGTCGCGGATCCGCTGCCGCTCCCCCAGGTCCGCCGCCTGCAGCGCAGCCATCGCCAGCGAGACGTGTTCACTCATCAACTCCCAGTACTGCTCCGGCGACGACGTCACCAACTCGACGTCGACGTCCCACTCGCCGATATCGGTGAGGCCGGCCGCCTGGTAGAGCGCGCCGACGGCCCCGGGTGCGGCGCAGCGGAACATGTTCGGCGCAGCGGGGTCGGTGGGCGGCAGGGTCACCACCGACGCGATTGCCTGCATGCACACGGCCGTCCACGGGTTCTCGTCCGGCTTCACCCACACCGACGAGCACAGCCGTCCGCCCGGAGCGAGCACGCGCGCGAACTCGGCCGTCGCCGCGGCCATGTCGGGGAAGAACATGTAGCCGAAGCGCACGGACACGCTGTCGAACGTGGCGTCGCCGAACGGAAGGTCGTCGGCGCTGCACACGACCGTCTCGACGTTGGCGACGCCGAGCGCTCGAGCTCGGCGCGCGGCGACGTCGAGCATCTCGGACGAAAGGTCGGTCAGCACCACGCGTCCGTTCGGCGCGAGGCGAGCGACGCTCAGACCCGGCTCACCCGTTCCCGAGGCGACATCGAGGTGGGTCCGGCCATCGGCCACGTCGAGACGCGCGATCATGGCCGTGCTCACCGGACCCAGCTGGTCCATGATCACCGAGTCCCACTTCTCCCAGCCCGCGGACAGCTTGGCCCACACCCTTCGCTGACCGTCCCGGATCTCACTGGCGTCGGGCATCGACTCTCCGATCATCGACCTGTGGTCGAACGATACGCGGAGTTCGACTCGTCATTGACGAACACCGCCGATGGCGTCACCATCTGGAGGACGTCGAACGGAGACAGCGATGGCAGAGCCGATCGAGGACATCATCGGGGACTACCGAGCGTTCGCCGCGCTGCAGCGTGACCGGCTCGCCGCACGCGGCATCGACATCACCGCATGCGGGCTCAGCACCCACGGCTTCGGCGCGATCGACCACTTCCCAGAAGTGGCGGTGCTCAGAGCGCAGACGTGACCTGGGCCAGTACCTGTCATCGCCGAGTCAGGTCAGCTCAGCGCCACCGCCGCAAGCCGCCCAGATCAGCCGGTCGGTGCGTCGAACCCGTTCATGTCCTGACGAAACGACCGAAACGGTGGGAGTTGCGCGACGTGAGGAGGACGCAGCGTGTGCTGCTCAAGAGCGCCGTGTGCTCGATCTGTGCGCTCTTTTCAAGTGGCCCGCGTGGCAGAAGGGTCCTCCAGAAATCTTCGAGGTTCTGGTTGACAGATCGAACGTATGTTCGTATGATGGGTT
>JANOET010000192.1:0-5638 GCA_031413415.1 Acidimicrobiaceae bacterium | reverse complement strand
CGAGCCAGCTCGCAATCACCATCCGCATGAAGGTCACCCCAAGACACTTATCGCTGCATTTCTTCGCAAGCCGCGAAGAAGATGTGGGGGCACACCTAGACCTATCATCGCGCAGCCGGTCACGGTGGTCGATCAGCTCGCACCTACGCGCCAGCTTCGGTGAAACGGACAAGCTGCTGCGTCATCAGTCGACGTGCGCGTTTCGGTCCCTTGACGCGAGTGTCCTGTGGCTGGTGCGGGCGGAGATCGCTATTGTCGGCGCTGGCCGAGGCGCGCAACGACGGCGTTCTGGCTGCGCGGCAGCGCGTGCGAGTAGGTGTTCAGGAGCATCTCCGGGCTGTGGCCGAGGATGTCGGCGATAGCTCGGAGTTCGCCGACATCTCCAGCGTTGCTCACCATGTGGGTGGCCGCAGTGTGGCGGAGGCCGTGGGAGGTGAGCCGGGGAAGTCCGGTGTTCTTGATGATGCGCTCCAACGCCCGGTCGTAGGAGCGGGGGAGCACGATGCCGCCTTGGCGCGTCGTCACGATCAGGTTGCCGCCCTCCCATGCCGGACCAGCAGCGAGTCGTTCTGCGGCCTGGTCGGCGCGGCGTCGGGCAAGACACCGCAGGGTTGCCTCGTCGAGAGGGATAATTCGTCGCGAGCGTTCGTTCTTGGCGTCGCCCCATGCGGCGCCGCCGCTGACGGCGACGAGGCTCTCGTCGATGCGCAGTGTCTGCTTGTCGAGGTCGACGTCGTTCCATCGAAGGGCGAGCACCTCGCTACGGCGCAGACCGTAGAGCACGCCGAGCCGGAAGGCGATGGCCCACCGATGCGTGGCGGTGGCCTCGAGGAACCGGTCGACCTTGTCCTCGGACCAGGCGACGGTGTCCTTGACGTTCACCGGCTTGGCGACTGTTCGAGGCAGCCCCACGCGAGCCGCGGGGCTGCGTGCGATGAGCCCCTCGTCGACCGCCTCGGACAACGCCGCGCGCAACACGTTGCGACAGATCTGCACGCTCCGCCGCGACAGCCTGCCGCCGGCGGCGAGCTTGTCGACCCACTCGGCAACATCGTCGCGATCCAGGCGCGAGAGCGGGATGGCGGCGAGGCCGGCCTCGATGTGGGGGATGGCCCAGGCGTACTGCTCGCGGGCCTTCTCGGTGATGTCGGTGCGGCCGGCGACGTATCGGCGCACCAACCACCCCACTGTGCCGCGCTCGGTCGTCGCGTCGTTGGCGCGGACCCCGCGAGCGGCGGCCAACGCGGAGCGCTGCGACGCGAACGTGCCGAGCTGGCGCGGACGGGGCTTGCCAGTGGTGGTGTCGATGCCGTCGACGCGCACGACCCACTTGTCGCGCTGTTTGCGCACCGTCGGCTGGCCGGTTGCCTTCCACGACATGCGTCACCTCCGTGCATTCCTGCGACCGGAGTTTGATACATCGCTGATACGTGAGCCGGTCGGCGAGTGATGGTGACTCTATCAGACCTGGTCAGACTCGTCGGGGAGGGGAGATTCGAACTCCCGACCTCCTGCACCCAAAGCAGGAACGCTACCACTGCGCCACTCCCCGTGACTCTTGCGTCCCGGTGCCGACCGTCGGCCGGAACCTCCGAAGCGTACCCGCACATCGATGGACCCATGTCGGCTCAGCCCCCCTTCGCCTTGCCGTTGCCCTGTGCCTTGCCGTTACCGGGCGCGTCGTTCTTGTCAGGCTTCACCGGCGGCACGGTCGCCTCCGCGGGCGGAGCCGGGGCCGTCGGTGCGGCGACGTCGGGGGTCGACCCAACTGGCAGCGTGGTGCCGCCCGGAACACCTGGCGCAGGGGCGTCGTTGGCTGTGCCCAGCGTCAGTGCAACCGTCACGGCGCCGATGACCAACGCGAAAATCCAGAACAGGCCGCGCCGCGCTCGTCGATCGGATCGTGCCGGCGAACTCGAAACCAGGACCACATCTTCGCTGGTGTCGATCGGCAGCACGGTGGTCGCTTCGTCGTCGGGAACGGGCATCAGGGCGGTGGGCTCGTCGAGCGATCCTGATTCCCCCGCCGATCGCAAGCGCGCTGCAAAGGTGGCCGCATCGGCCGGCCGCTCGCCGGGGTCCTTGGCGAGGGCCGACAGCACGACGTTGCGAACCTCCGCGGGAACCTGGTCGGGAAGCGGAGCAGGCAGATCGCGAAGATGGGCGCGGACCACGTCGGCAGGGGAGCCGCCGACGATCGGTCGCCGACCGGCGAGCATCTCGTAGGCGACCACACCGAGCGAGTAGACGTCGCTGGCCGGTGTCACGGGCAGCCCGCCGGCCTGCTCGGGCGACAGGTAGTGCGGGGTGCCGAGGGCGTCGGCGCGCACTTCTTCCGGGGCGTCGTCCACCGGACCGGCGATGCCGAAGTCCGTCAGCTTCACCTGTCCCTCCCGGTCGAGCAGGATGTTCGCCGGTTTCACGTCGCGGTGGACGACACCGTTCCGATGGGCGGCCGCCAGAGCGTCCGCACTCTGCGTCAGGATGCGCAGCGTCGTGGTCAGGGGAGGGATCGGGGTACGGCGCAGCATCGCCGACAGCGGCTCACCCTCGACCAACTCCATCACGAGGAAGGTCCGCGGCGGACGACGGCGGTCGTCGCGCACATAGTCGTGCAGCGTCGCGATGTTCGGATGCGTGATGCGGGCGGCATGTTGCGCCTCCCGTTCGAAGCGGTCGAGGAACGCGGGCTGTGCGGCCAGGTCGTCCTTCAACACCTTGATCGCGACTCGCCGGCCCAACACCAGGTCGTCGGCCGCCCAGACCTGTCCCATCCCGCCGGTGGCCACGTGGCGAACCAACCGGTAGCGACCGCCCAACTCGGTGCCGACGGCGAGCGGAAGCGCGGGGATCGCAGGGGTCGCGGCGATCGCGGCGGTGTCGAGGTCGGAGGGCACACGCGTCACTACCCGTCTTCGGGTCTCGTCGAGACCTGCGCCGGCCGACAACTCTTGCCGGTCAGGCGTGCTGGCGGACGACGGCCACCGGGACCGTCGAGTGTTGCAGCACCGTGCGGCTCACCGAGCCGAGCAACAGGGTGGCGAACCCGCCGTGCCCTCGTGAGCCGACGACGAGCAGGTCGGCCTCCTTGGCTGCGTCGATGATCGCCTTGGCGGGGCTCTCCTCGCTGATGATCGAATGGCAGCGCAGGGTGGGCGCGTGCTCCTTGACCAGCCGCGCCGTGGCCTCGAGGGTGCGCATCGCGTCGAGCTTCATGTCGTCGCGCGCGTCGGCGTTGGCGCTGCGTAGGGTGTGGTACGGATAGTGCCATCCGTGCACCAGGATCAGCTCGGCGCCGCACCGCAGGGCCTCTTCGATGGCCCAGGTGAGGGCCTGCTCGCCACTGGCCGAGCCGTCCACCCCGACGGCGATACGACCCAACTGGCCATCCCTGCGGTCGGTGCCGTGCACGACGACCACGGGACAGTGCGCCCGGTGTGCGACCACCGTGGCCACCGAACCGAGCACCTCCGTCAACCGCCCCGGATGCGACGTGGCGCCAACGACGATGATGTCGTCGGGCTGCGATGCACCCACGAGCGCGTAGGCGGGGGCGCCGAGCACGGTCTCGCCGGTGACCTCGACGTCGAGGCCGAACGAGCGGGCCAGGTTCACGCCACGCTGGTTCACCGCTTCGTACTCGCTCACGATCGATGCCATCGCCGATCCGGTGGTACCGGAGCCGCTGAGACCTGCCTCCACTGCGACCGGTAGCTCGGCGCAGGTCATGACGTGGAGCGGACAACTGCGGCGGGCTGCCTCATGAGCAGCCCACCGCAGTGCTTCCGCCGAGCCTTCGGTGCCGTCCACACCGACCAGGAGTCGGGGAGAACGGGCGGTCATGCCGTCAGCGCTCCACGATCAGCGCGGTCACCATGTACCGCATGCCGTCAGAGGTCTCGGCGTGGGTGAGGATGTGGCAGTGCCACGCCCACACGCCGGGATCGGTGCCCAGGTAGAGCACGCTGTAGCGCTCGCCGGGTGCCACGAGGACGGTGTCGGTCGGCATCGGCGTGAGGAGCGGCACGCCGTCCTTGGCGATGATCCAACCCATCGGCTGGTGGAGGTGCATCGGGTGGGCCATCAGGCCCTCGTTCATGTAGTTCACGAGCATCGTCTGGCCGATTCGCAAGGTGTAGGGCTCGGTGGCCGGGAAGCTCTTGCCGTTCAGGCTGAGGCCGATCGTGCCGGCGTCGTTGAGCACCATGTTGACGGTCTTCGTGGGCTTGGCGGGGAAGTCGTAGTCGTCGATCAGCACCTGCGGGGTGGGCATCTCGTCGATGGTCAGCGCGCCGAACATGCCGTTCGGGATCTGCTCCTGCGCGTTGTGGTGCGAGTGGTAGATGCCGACGGCCGGACCCTTGGCCTCGAACTCGTAGATGTGCTGACCACCCGGAACGGTGGGATCTTCGGTGAACGGGTCGACGCCGTCCATGACGTTCGGGACCCGGATGCCGTGGAAGTGCAGTGAGGTGCTCTGCGGGGTGTTGTTGTTGAGGATGATGCGCACCATGTCGCCGCTGGTCACATGGATCTCGGGTGCTGGCACGACGCCGTTGTAGGTCCACGCCTTCACCATCTTGCCCGGCTCGACCTCCCAGTCGACGACCTCGACGTTCACGACGAACTCCTTGAAGCCGTCGGCGGTGGTGGTGTACTCGGCCATCTGCCCACCGGTCGCGGAGGTCTTCGCCGGGAACAGTTGCGCCCTGGCGAGCATCCTGGCGTCCATCTCCGAGTTGGAGGTTGCATCGTGGCCACCTTCGCCACCGCCACCGCCACCGCCACCGCCACCCGCACCCGGGTCGGTACCGCCGGTGGACTCGCCGCCGCCGCCCACATCGGTGACGACGAGCGAGCCGACCATGCCAGCGCTCTCGTGTCCCGGCTGCGGGCAGATCACCCGGTAGGTGCCTGCCGGCGTCTCATTGATGGTGAGGTCGTACGACTGGCCCGCCTGCACATCGATGCTGGAGATGCCGAGATCGGGCGCCTGGAGGTTGTGCACCACGGCACCACCGTTCATCAGGTGCAGGATCGCGCCGCCGGTCGGAATGGTGATGGTGGCCGGCTCGAAGCCGAAGTCGTTCATCACCACGTCGATGGTCGGCTTGGCGCCACCCCCACCACCGCCTGGAGCGCTCTCCGAACCCCCACTGTCCGAGAGGCCGAAGATCGCCACGGCGAGCGCGGCGAGTGCTGCCACGAACGCGAGCCAACTGAGTACTGACCGGTCATCCTTGCTCATGGACGCCAGCCTGTCGTCTCGGGTGGGCCGTCAGTAGGGCAGTTCGTCACCGGGGTTGGGACCAAAGTCCCTCCGTGCAAGTCGCTGCGTGGCGGTCAGTGCGCGGCGAGGCGCTCGACCACCGCGAGCAGGTGATTCACGTCGTCGGGCTCGAGATATCGGGAGATGCCGGCGCGAACCACACCGCCGGTGTCGGCCACGCCCAACTGGCCCACGACCTCGATGGCGTAGTTGTGGCCGTCCCACACGGCGATCCTCTCCGCAGCCAGTTCCCTCGCCACCTCGGCGGGGTCGTGTCCGGCCACGGTGAACGCCGCCGTCGGCGTGCGGCCCTCCAGACCGTCGACGCCGTAGACGGTCACGCCCCGGATCGCCTGCAGGCCGCGCAGC
>JANOET010000191.1:0-2487 GCA_031413415.1 Acidimicrobiaceae bacterium | reverse complement strand
CCGCAAGAACCTGCGCGTGCCCGTCGACGCCGTCATCCAACCCCCGCTGCCACGCACCACCCACAAGAACAACCCCACCGCCACCGTCGCCACGGTCACTCCCGACGAAGGCCGCGCAGGTGTCAACGTCGACACCCTCCGCGACCGATACCAGGCGCTCGACCCGGCCGCACGGGCGTGGGTCGAAACCAAACGCAACGAAGCACAAGCGGCAGGCGTGGATTTCCACCTGTCCACCCCAACCGAACGGCGGGCGTGGATCATGAGCGGGTTGATGGCGCTCGCGCAGTCGGAAGTTGACGACGACGACGCCGTGAAGGCCATCTGCCGCCACGTCACCGCCGACGACGCACACAACTGGCCGACCATCACCGCGGGGCACGCAGTCGGCTCCCTGGACGTCACACAAGCCAAAGCGTTCCGCGACACCGCGCTCATCTTCGCGAGCGGTATGGGCGTCCTCGAGTTCGACGACCACGGCGCGAAGGTCGCGGCATGAGCAACGACGATTCGTTCTGCTTCTACTGCCAACGCCAATACGCCAGCAAGGCCAACCTCGTGCGACACATTGAACGACAGCACCCCGGCACCTACGCCCACACGCACGTGGCGCGAGCCGACGCCTTGCGACGAGAAATGGAACGCGTCGGGCGAGAGATGGACGACTACCAGACCGAGTGGCGCCGACAAGCGGCTGCCAGCGAATGAGCATCGGCCCGACCCCTGAGTGGACTGTCTACGCCTTCATCCTCGGCATCTGTCTACCAACCATCCCCGGCGCCGACACCGGGTCACCAACAGGCACAACCAACCAACACACACAAGGAGCAATGAGCAATGAGCGACAACTGGGACAACCAAGACGACAGCGGAGACCTGCTGTCCGGTGGCGGTAGCGCCGTCAGCTTCAACGACATCGGCGACCGCGCCAGCGGCATCGTCGTCAAAGTCAAGAAGTCGATCGACGTGTACGAAGGCGTCACGAGCACCTGGCCGAACGGCGACCCGAAGCACGTCTTCATCTTCACCCTTGACGACAACGGCGAACAACTCGCCGTGTTCTGCCGCGGAAACATGGTCAAAGCAGTCAGAGAAGCAGCAGCCAAGGCCGGTGTCGCCAGCCTTGTCGGCCACAAACTGACCGTCGAACACCACGCCCTCGGCGAACCCTCGAAGAAGGGTTACAAGCCCGCCAAACTGTTCCGCGCCAAAGTCGAACCCGCACCCGCCACCACGGCCACGGCCGCCGACACCACCGGCGACTCCTGGTAACACCCACCACCGTTGTCCGGTCGGGGGGCGGCAACCCCCCGACCGGCAACACCCCCCAACCAACCCGCAGACAAAGACGAAACAGGTGACGGTGTGAGAGACAGGATGGCAGAAGTGAGGCAGTTGCACCACCCTGCGCCGCTTACTACACTGACAGATGCACTGTCAAGACGACTTGGCGGCAGACATAACGAGGCCCCCATCGCGCTTGCAACGCTCCGGGGGCCTCTCGACACAGGAGGAACAAGCTCCCATGACTGAGCACCAGTCTACCCCGATTGTCAATAGCGACGCTGCGCTTGACGCCCTACTCGACCAGGAGGGCTACCCGCTCGCTACCAGCGACGGTGTCAGTCATCTCGTCCCGTTCTCGTTCTACCTGGACCGCTCCCGCCGCACCGACTACACGTGTGGCGAGTGGGGCAGCGAGAACAACGCCGTCGCCGACCTGATCCGTCGGCTAGATGGCAGTCGCTACTTCACCGTCTACGAAGAAGTGCGAGGCACACACCTCCAGCCGCGCCCCGGCCAGAAGCCCTCCAACGTGCGGATCGACGTGGTGCTCTCGCCGACCAAGGCGCTCGTCGAAATGGGATGGAAGCTTGGCATGATCGGCGTCGAAGTGAAGAGATCCGGCGTCAAGGTCGGCCAACCCCTCGCACAGATGGTCGACTACACGCGTTCCGTGTTCGAGTTCGACGGTGGCCGCCTAGCAATGCTGAACCTCGTCCTGCTCTACCCGTGGAACGGCCCCGGCGGCGGACCGTTCGCCAGCATGGTCGCGCAGAACAGGTTGGGCGGCATCACCCCCTGGGATGGTGGCGACGGTCTGACGTTTCACAGCGGGCACACGTTCGCCACCATCAACGACAACGGCGAGATTGAACTACGCAACAACGTCCACCGCCAAGGCCTCAAGGCCGGCAGCCGATGAACGCCGTTGCCACCACAGAACCGTCACTTGCCGAGGCCGCTGTCCGCTACGCCAAGCACGGGTTTGAGCTGTTCCCCGTCTCGCCCGCAGACAAGGCCCCGCTCGTCGAAAACGGGTTCAAGGACGCCACCAGCGACATGGCACAAGTCCAACGCTGGTGGAAGCGCGAGTTCCCCAACGCACTCATCGGCTGCCGAATTGACCCCGCCTACTTCGTGCTCGACATCGACCCCGGGCAGTGATGTTATGAAGATAGACTCGTTGAGACATTGACAGCCGGG
>JANOET010000190.1:0-7746 GCA_031413415.1 Acidimicrobiaceae bacterium | reverse complement strand
GGGCCGCAGCGATCGCCGCGTCCATCAACTCCTCGTGTCCGTCCACCGCTGCCGCGATGGGTGCCGATCGTTCCATTCCTGCCATCCGTACTGGTCTGCCTCGTTCGGGGCGAGCCAGGACGGCACGAACGGCAGACGAAGCCACCGGCCCGAATGGCGCGGCGACCGCGCCTTCCGGCGTGGCGACTCGGCACGCTCCTTGCTCTCATCCGGACTATGACCGTCGGCCTCGGATTTCCACCGAGTCGGCCCTCGATCGTGAGATCGAGGGTTCGCGGGCTGTGACCGCCGGTAGGGACTTTCACCCTGCCCTGCAAGGGGGCGTGTTGCTGGTTGTGGAATTGACGCTATCCGCTGTTGTGACAACCTTGCCACGTGACAGAGCCCCGACCCGAGCGCCTCCGCCCCGCCACGGTTCGCTGGACCCACATCGCGCTGCCCGCGACCGACATCGACGCGACCATCCGGTGGTACGAGACCTTCACCCCGCTGCGGCTGCTCGACCGCCGCGAGGACGTCGATGGCTACGGCGCATGGCTGGGCGACCCCGACAACGGCGACAAACCATTCATCCTCGTCCTGGTCAGCTTCTTCCGCGACCAGCACAAGGGTCCGCAGACGATCATGGCGCCATTCGCGCACATCGGCATCGAGATGCCGACGAAAGAGCACATCGACGAGGTCGCCGACCGCGGTCGCGAGCGCGGCTGCCTGGTCTGGGAGCCGCAACGGATGCCCGACCCCATCGGCTACATCTGCGCCCTCCGCGACCCCGACGGCAACGTCGTCGAGTTCTCGTTCGACCAAGGCGTCTACGAGAAGGCCCAGGAAGTCTGGGGCTGAGTCGCTTCGCGGCGGACGGCCTCGAGCTCAGGTCAGCAGCATCTTCACCGCGACCGCCACGCCGAAGGCGATGACGATGACCCGCAGCACCTTGGGGTCGAGCCTGCCCACCATCGACCCGCCGAGGTGGCCGCCCACCAGGCTCGCCGGGGCCATGACGGCCACGTAGGCCCACTCCACCTTGCCGGAGAACACGAAGAACAGCGCGGCGACGATGTTGATCGTGAACGACAGCACCGTCTTCAGCGCATTCAGCTTCGGCAACTGATCGTCGAGCAACAGCCCGAGCACGGCGAGCAGCATGATGCCCAACCCGGCACCGAAGTACCCGCCGTACACCGCGCTGAGGAACACTCCGACCATCAGCAGCGGCGGAGCCTCGCGATGCGCGTGCGACCGGTTCGAGAACACGCGGCGCTTGATGGCGTCCTGGAACCCGAGTAGCGCGCACGCGACGAGAATGAGCACCGGCACGAGATCGCGGAACACCGCATCCGACGTCGCGACCAACAACACCGAACCGACGAGACCACCGATCGCCGACACCGGCAGCAGCCGCCGAGCGCGACCTCGTTGATCCTCGAGTGCAGCGCGCTGCGCGTACGCGCCGCCGAAGTAACCGGGACAAAGAGCCACCGTGTTCGTGACGTTGGCGTTCACCGACGGCACCCCCAACCCGATGAGCACCGGAAACGACACCAGGGTGCCGCCACCGGCGACGGCGTTGATCCCACCCGCGACCATGGCGGCGGCACCAGCGGCGACGAGTTGCAGGACGGACGGCACAGAGCTCCTCGAGGATCCAGCGAACGGCGTGGCGCCACGAACGACGTCACCGAGACACGAATGTACCGACCGGCCTGCGTTACTCGCGGGTAACGGAGGTACCCGCTGGTAACCGTCTAACGTGGTCGATCATGCTTGCGTTCACCTTCCCTGGCCAGGGCTCACAACGGCCGGGTATGGGTCGCCCCTGGGTCGACCACGACAGCTGGGAACTCGTCGAAGAAGCATCGGAAGTGGCCGAGCGCGATGTCGCCCGACTGTTGCTCGACGCCGACGCCGACGAACTACGCGACACCCGCAACGCCCAACTCACCACGTTCGTCTCCAGCCTGATGGTCCTCGACGCGGTCGAGCGCCTGGGCATCGAGCCCAGCTTCTGTGCCGGCCACAGCCTGGGCGAGTACACCGCGCTCACCGCGACCGGTGCCCTCGGGTTCGACGAGGGTGTGCGCCTGGTGTGCGAACGCGCCGACGCGATGCACGAAGCCGGCAACGAGAACCCGGGAACGATGGCTGCAGTGCTCGGTCTCGACGACGACCAGGTCGAGGTCGCTTGCCGCCGCGCCGACAGCGATGTCTGGGTCGCCAACTTCAACGCCCCCGGCCAGGTGGTCATCGCCGGCTCGCCCGAGGGTGTGGCCGCGGCCAGCGCGGTGGCCAAGGAGCTCGGCGCCAAGAAGGTCATGCCACTCCAGGTGTCGGGCGCCTTCCACACGCCGTTCATGCAGGCTGCTCGCGACCGGTTGCGCAAGGCCATCGCCGATGCCGACCCGCGCGACACCGAGGTCCCCGTCGTCAGCAACGTCGATGCGCTGGCGCACGACGCCGGCAGCGAGTGGACCAGCCTGCTCAGCGCCCAACTGGTCAGCCCGGTCCGCTGGAAGCATTGTCTGCTCGGTCTCGCCGAACTCGGCGTCATGGACTTCGCCGAACTCGGTCCTGGCGGCGTGCTCACCGGCATGGCCAAGCGCACGGTCGAGGGTGCCCGAACCATCTCGATCGCCACACCCGAAGAACTCGACAAGCTGCTCGAATGGGTCAACGCCGGTGCACCGCTCGTCACCCAGCACGAGGGTGAGCATCTCTTCGCCAGCGAACGGCTCGTGGTCAGCCCTGCCGCGGGTGTGTTCTCAGCGCTCGGCCAGTTGGCCGACGGCGCCCGCATCGAGGTCGGCACCGTGCTCGGCCACGTGGGCGACACCGAAGTGCGCTCGGCATTCGCCGGCGTACTGCAGAGCTACATCGCGGTGGAGGGCGAGCGTGTCACGCTGCGCCAGCCCATCGCCTGGTTGAGGACGGTCTGACATGCCCGCCATTCCCGCCAACGTACGTGGCGCGGTCATCACCGGCTGGGGCACCGCCCTGCCGCCGAAGGTGCTGACCAACCACGACCTGGAACAGACGCTCGACACCACCGACGACTGGATCACCGAGCGCACCGGCATCAAGGAACGCCGGGTCGGCGGCACCACCGTCGGACTGTCGGTCGAGAGCGGCCGCATCGCGCTCGAGATGTCGGGCGTCGACCCAGCCAGCATCGACGCGCTCGTGCTCGCCACCACCACCCCCGACCGCACGGTGCCCGCGAGCTCGGCCACGGTGCAGCACGAGCTGGGGCTGCGCTGCGGCGCGTTCGACATCAACGCCGCCTGCAGCGGCTTCGTCTACGGCCTGGTGCAGGCCCACGGGCTGATCGCCATGGGGGCCAAGAAGGTGCTCGTCATCGGCACCGACACGCTCGCCCGCATCACCGACTGGACCGACCGCAACACGGCCATCCTCTTCGCCGATGGCAGCGGCGCCGTCGTCCTGGAGGCCGTCGAAGGCCAGGGCCAGTTGCTCGGCTGGGACCTCGATGCCGATGGTGCGGCCGAACGCTTCCTGTACAGCGACATCGGCGACTACATCCACATGGACGGCAAGGAAGTGTTCCGTCGCGCCGTACGCATCATGGTCGACTCCGCCACGAAGTCCATGAACCACGCTGGTGTCACGGCCGACGACATCGCGCTCGTCGTGCCGCACCAGGCGAACCTGCGCATCATCTCGTCGGCCTGCGACAAGCTCGGCATCCCCATGGAGAAGGCCTCGACGGTGCTGCACCGCACCGGCAACACGTCGTCGGCATCGATCCCCCTGGCCCTGGCCGATGCGCTCGACGCGGGCCGCGTCCGCCAGGGCGACCTCGTGCTGCTCGTCGGGTTCGGCGCCGGCATGACCGCAGCCAGCGCGCTGCTCCGCTGGGGTGGCGCAGCCGACACCAAGGCACTCTCATGAGGGCACTGGCATGAGGGCACTGGCATGAGCCGCGTCGTTCTCGTCACCGGTGGTTCGCGCGGCATCGGCCTCGCGTGCGCGCAGCGGTTCGCCGCGCTCGGCGATCACGTCGCTGTCACGTACAACAGCTCTCCCCCGCCCGACGGTTTCTTCGGCGTGCAGTGCGACGTCACGTCCACCGAATCGGTCGACGCCGCGTTCAGCGCCGTCGAGGCCGAGTTCGGCCCGGTCGAGGTGCTCGTCTCGAATGCTGGCATCACCCACGACGGCCTCCTGCTGCGCATGAAGGAAGCCGACTTCACCTCGGTGGTCGACGCCAACCTCACCGCCGCGTTCCGTGTCACCAAGCGCGCCTCGCAGGGCATGCTGCGGGCACGCAAGGGCCGCATCGTGCTCATGTCGTCGGTCGTCGGCCTGCTCGGCTCGGCCGGCCAGACCAACTACGCCGCATCGAAGTCAGGCCTTGTCGGGTTCGCCCGCTCCGTCGCCCGCGAGCTGGGCTCGCGCAGCATCACCTGTAACGTCGTGGCCCCCGGACCGGTGTCCACCGACATGACCGCAGCGCTCGGCGAGGCACGTCTGGCCGAGCTCACCGCTGCCGTGCCGCTGGGCCGGATGGCCTCGCCCGAAGAGGTCGCCGGTGTGGTCGCCTTCCTCGCCTCCGACGATGCCGCGTACATCACCGGCGCCGTCATTCCAGTCGACGGCGGCCTCGGTATGGGTCACTGACCCGCCCCGCTCACTAACATCAACCCATTGCCGCGCCATGCGGCACCCGCATCAAGGAGATCAATCCGTGGATCAGGAACTGTTCGCTCGTTTCAAGAAGTGCGCCGTGGACGTGCTGTCCGTCGACGAGTCGAAGGTCGTCCCCGATGCCAAGTTCGGCGACGATCTCGACGCCGACAGCCTCGACCTGGTCGAGCTCGTGATGGCGCTCGAAGAAGAGTTCGGTGTCGAAGTCCCCGAGGAAGACCTCGAGGGCGTGGAGACCGTCGGTCAGGCATACGACCTGGTCGTCGGCAAGCTCTGATGCCGACCACTGCGCCCGCACTGCGGTCGCAGGGTCGACGCGTCGCCATCACCGGTTACGGCGTCGTCGCACCCTGCGGCCTCGGCAAGGCCGCGTTCTGGGAGGGGCTCAACGGGCCCGGCATCCGGTCCGGGCGTGCCATCGAGATCGCCGACTGGGACCCCCAGCCCTACTTCGACAACCCCAAGGAAGCCCGCCGCGCCGACCGCGTCGAGCAGTTCGCCCTCGCCGCAGCGATGGAGTGCTTCGAGCACGCCGGACGGCCCGACGTCGACAGCTCGCGCATCGGCACCATCTTCGCCACCGGCGTCGGCGGCCTGCGCTCCACCGAGGAGCAGATCGTCGTCCTCAACGAGAAGGGCGAGCGGCGCGTGTCGCCGTTCACCGTCCCGATGATGATGCCCAACGCTGGCGGCGCGGCGATCAGCATGCGTTACGGCCTGCGTGGCCCGAACGAGACCATCTGCACCGCCTGCGCCGCGTCGACGCACGCCATTGGCTACGCCGCACGGATGATCGCCTGGGGCATGATCGACGCTTGCGTCACCGGCGGCAGCGAGAGCGCTGGCGGGCCCATCGGCCTTGCGGCGTTCGGCAACATGACCGCGCTCAGCTCCAGCGGCGTCAGCACCCCATTCTCCCCCGATCGCGACGGCTTCGTCCTGGGCGAGGGCGCTGCGGTGTTCATGCTCGAGGAGTGGGAGTCCGCTGTGGCCCGCGGTGCGACCATCGTCGGCGAGGTGCTCGGCGCGGCGTCGAACGCCGACGCCCACCACATCACCGCGCCGGCACCGGGCGGCACCGGCGCCATCCGCTGCATGGAACTCGCCCTGCACGATGCAGGGCTGGCTCCCGGCGACGTCAAGCAGATCAACGCCCACGGCACGTCGACACCGTTGAACGACGCCGCGGAGAGCGCTGCGGTCACCGCCGTGTTCGGCCCAGGTGCCGTGCCCGTCACCTCCACCAAGGGCATCACCGGTCATGCACTGGGAGCCGCCGGCGCACTCGAGGCGGCTGCGGTGCTGCTCAGCATGCAGCACTCACTCATCCCCTACACGGCGAACACCACGGTGCTCGACGAGGGGTTCGAGATCGACCTCGTGGTCGGTGCAGCCCGGCCGTGGACCCCCGGCCCGGCCATGTCGAACAGCCTCGGCTTCGGCGGCCACAACGGCTCGATCATCCTCGGCCCGCCCACATGACCTATTGGCGCGCGCTCTTAAGTTCCTGGTGAACGCGCGGTCAGGGACGCCCGCGGTCGGGCGCCACTAGGCGTCGACGAGTACGAACATCAGGTCGCACTCGCACGCGACCTGACCGTTGAGCACGGCCCTGCCGCTGCCCTTGCCGGCGCGCGATGACATGCGGCCCAGCTCGACGCTGAGCTCGAGCGTGTCGCCGGGGCCCACCTGACGGCGGAATCGGGCGCGGTCGAGCCCACCGAACAGCGGCAGCTTGCCGGCGAAGCGTTCGTCGCACAGCACGGCGATCGCGCCGACCTGGGCGATGGCCTCGCACATCAACACTCCGGGCAGCGTCGGCCGACCGGGGAAGTGGCCGGCGAAGAACCACTCGTCGCCCGTGAGGCGCCACAGTCCCGTGGCCGACTGGCCGGGTGCGAGCGCGACCACCTCGTCGACGAACAGGAACGGCGGGCGGTGCGGCAGGACCGAGTCGGGGGCGGGAAACTCGCTCACGTCGCCGCCTCGAGGGACTCGAGCAGCTTCACCGTGGTGGACGACACCAGCACCCTGCGGCCGCGGTCGGTGCGTAGCGTGATCAGCTCACCGTGTTGATTCGTCAACGAAATGGCAGGAGCAATCCGACCGGGCGTGAGCATGCGCCCGAGTGTAGCCCATCACTCCTGGTCGAACATCACTCCAAGTGTTCGTATGACTACAAACATTTCTTCTTCAAGACTCTTGCAAGTTTGCCCACTCGGCGTGATATGGTGACTGAGCGTGACCGAACTGCGTGCTCCTTGAGAGAACGCAGCCGGTCTCGTGACACTCCACTCTGTATTGTGAAAGGCAGCCAACATGCACCGGGTAATCGGCGGCGTCAGGTGATGTCAGCCACGGCTTGACCGTGGCACCAGAAGTCCTCTTCTCGGACGAGCATGGGCGTGAAAGTGCGTGGGAATACTGCGCATGTTCAGATCCAGCCACGGTTCGACTTCGAAGCGGCCCTCGACAACTGAGCTCAATCGAGCCAGCAATACGACCCGAATCTCCTCTGGGGGATTCGGGTCGTGTCGTTTCCAGACCACCATCGGCACGAAGCACGACTCGCACTCGGCGACCCAGCACAGGTCGTCCTCGTAGTAGCGCTCGGTCAACGGCGCCGCCTCGCACAACTCACAGGTCGGATCGAAGGGAGCTGCTTCATCGAGCTTCGGCGCGTCGATGTCGGGCATCCCTGCATCATGACGCGAAACGAGGGCCCCGAAGGGCCCTCGATCCAGTTGACGGGGATTCGTCGCGCCTGATGGCGCAGGTATCACAGACCCGAGACGTCGAGGCCCGGGGGGAGGATGACGGCGTCGATGACGTGGATGACGCCGTTCGAGGCCTCGATATCGGTGGCCGTCACGGTCGCCGAGTCGTTGAGCATGACCGTGCCACCGTCGACGGTGACCGTGATCGGCGAACCCTCGGCCGAGGTGACCTCGCCTGCGGCGACATCAGCGGCCATGACCTTGCCCGCCACCACGTGGTAGGTGAGGATCTTCGCGAGGGTGTCCTTGTTCGCCGGCAGGAGCAGCTTCTCGACCAGGCCGGCCGGCAGTGCGTCGAACGCTGCGT
>JANOET010000189.1:0-7900 GCA_031413415.1 Acidimicrobiaceae bacterium | reverse complement strand
GCAGAGCGACCTCTGCCTGCAACAGTCCGCAGACTGGTACGTGGTGAACGCGAACGGACGGCTGCGCACCGTGCCGGTGGCGAGCGACGTGCAGTACGGCGTCGGCGCGCTCGGCCCGTCGCCGTGCGCGTCGGTGTCCGGTGACCGCACCGCGTCGGATGCGCCGTGGCGATTCATGGACAGCTGGATCGTCGTCGACCGCGGCGTCGTCATCGCGGTGGTCACCGCCTGCCCGGCCGGTTGAGCTGCTGACGCGCACTGTCCTTCTGTGTCAGGGCTTCTACCTCGATCGCCCATCCGTACCGGCTGACCGACTACCCTCCTGGCGGGCATGCTGCCCGCCTGGAGGGAGTTTTCCATGATCCGGTTTCTCATCAGCACGCTCATCTCGTGCCTCGCCTCGGCCGTTGGCCTCATCGTCGCCGCGGTCGTCCTCGAAGACATGACGATCAACGGTGCGGCATTCATCATCGCCGTGCTCATCTTCACGGTGGTGCAGGCCCTCGCGCTGCCGTTCCTGGCCAAGATGGCCATGAAGAACGCATCCGCGCTGATGGGTGCCATGGCGCTCATCTCCACGCTCGTCGGGCTGATCGTCACCAACCTCGTCTCGAGCGGGCTGTCCATCACCGGCTTCAACACGTGGGTGTTCGCCTCGATCATCGTGTGGCTGGCGGGGATGATCGCCGCGATCATCATCCCGGTCGTGCTGGTCAAGGCCGGCGTGCAGTCGGCCCGCTCGCGCAACGACTGACGTGACGCCCACGTCGTCGCCCGCACCCAGGGCGACGCCAACCTCGACGTTTCGAAGACCGCCCGTTGTGTCGGCGGGCTGACAGTCCGGGCGTCGTCGCGCCGATGGTCGACACCGCGACTTCGGCGCATCATCACCGTGCAAGGCGAACACCCCCCGCCAGGGCGGCCCTCCCCGGGCACCCCCGGCGACCGCTCATGCACCGGATCGCGGGAGTCGGTGCGTGAGCGGTCCTCGCCTGGCTCAGGCCCGGTGCGTGATGCGCCCCCCGAGCATCGTGCCCCCGTGGGCGCGGGCGCCGTCGTCGTCGCCGACGAAGCGATGAGGTCGTCGTGCACCACCACCGACGTGGCCCAGGGTCCCGGCACGTCTTGGGGGTGTGCGGCTGCGCATGGCAGAGTCACGGCTCGTGCCCATCGCCCGCCGCCTCACCATCGCAACGATCAACGTCAACGGCCTGCGCGCCGCAGCGACCAACGGCATGGGCGGCTGGTGGCGCGAGCGCCGGCCCGACGTGGTGGCGATGCAGGAGGTACGCGCACCCGACGCGCTGGTGGCGGACTTGGTCGAGCGGGTCGCGGGGCCGGGGTGGCACCTCGCCCATCACGAATCGGCGAACAAGGGCCGCGCCGGCGTCGCCGTGGCAAGTGCGCTTCCCGTCGTCGAGACGTCGTGGGCGCTGCCAGGAGGAGACGACGGCGTGTTCGACGGAACGGGTCGCTGGGTCGAAGCGACGGTCGAGACCGCCGACGGCCGCGGACTCACGATGGCGTCGGCCTACGTGCACACGGGCGACGCCGACTCGTCGGAGCGCATGGGCGAGAAGCTCGCGTTCCTCGATGCGGTCGCGACCCGGACCGATTCGCTGCGCGCTGCCGGGCGGCACGTGCTGGTGATGGGCGATCTGAACGTCGGCCACCGCGAATTGGACATCAAGAACTGGAAGGGCAATCTGAAGAAGGCCGGTTTCCTGCCCGAGGAGCGCGCCTGGTTCGACCGCCGACTGGGTGACGGCTGGGTCGATGTCGGCCGCGCGCACGCTGGCGAGGTGGCCGGCCCGTACTCGTGGTGGTCGTGGCGCGGCAAGGCGTTCGACATCGACAGCGGCTGGCGCATCGACTATCACATCGCCACGCCGGAACTCGCCGCCACCGCGACCGACGTGCGGGTGGACCGTGCGCCCACCTACGCCGACCGGTGGAGCGACCACGCCCCCGTCGTTGCGACCTACGTCGTGTAGGAACTTTCCGATAATCGAACAACTCCAGCGCACACACTTGCACACAAGACGTGTACGTTGTCCTACGTTTCCGAAGGGGGTGGACCATGGAAAATCTGCGCGCACGTCGCATCTCGCGCGCCGATCTCGCCGGAGCGTTGTTCGAACTGGCTGCAGCCGACCTGGCCGTCGCCCGTGTCCTGACCGCATGTGAGGCGTGGGAGACCGGCTACGTCGCCACGCTGCTGTCGCGTGCCGAGGAGTTGAGCCGCCACGACCCCGACGGCACCACCGACTCGACGGAGGAACGCTCACTGGCGGCGATCGACCGAGCCATCCGGCACGACAATCCGTTCCTGCGTGTGCACAGATCGGGCGTGCAGGTCACCAGCGAGGCCATCAACGCGATGCTCGACCTGCTGCAGCAGCAGAGCGTGTTCCACGGCACCGCTGGCGACCTCGAGCGGCGCACGGCGCTGCGCACCGCTCGTCCCGACTAGTCCATCAGCGCGACAGCATCTCGACCAGCAGCGTGCGCATGTGCTCGCGCGCCGCTGGCAGCAGCGCACGCATGCGGGGATCGCGCGTGGGCAGGTGGTTGCCACCGCTCCACACCGAGACGCCGAGCGTCATCCAGCCGATGACGGCAGAGGTGAGGCCAACCTCGGTGCCGTCCGGCGACCAGGCGGGGTCGTGGGCCTTGAGGTGCTTGCGTGCGTCGAGCACCAGCAGTTGCAGGTTGGCGAAGTGACGCGAGCCGGCGGTGCCGAGGCGTTCCGCGAGGTCGGGGTCCAGCGTGCTGCGGCCGAGCGCCGCGTCGGGGAAGTCGAGTGCCGCAGCGAGACCGGAGTGCTCGTTCGTCCACTCGATCTGCCGGTCGATCCAGGCGAACAGCCGGTCGAGCGGATCAGGTCCGGCTGCGTCGACCGCGGAAGTGACGGCGTCGACGTACTGCTCGAAGCCGAGTGTCATTGCCTCGGCGATGAGCCCTTCCCGCGTGCCGAAGTGGTAGTTCACGAGCGCCTTGGAGATGCCGAGCTCGCGGCAGATCTCTTGTGGCTGCAGGCCCGCCGGCCCGTACCTCGAGAGGTGGTCGACGGCTGCTGCGATGAGCGTGTCACGGGCCGTGACGCGATGGGGATTTCGCTGGGTCACGCTTCCAACCTACTCAGACAATTCCGAACTGTGGCATCCGGGCCGTGGCGCTCACAGGCCCAACGACTTGGCGATGATGGTCTTCATCACTTCGGTGGTGCCGCCGTAGATGGTGGTGACCCGCGAATCTGCGTAGGCACGAGCGATCGGGTACTCGAGCATGTAGCCGTACCCGCCGAACAGTTGTAGACACCGGTCGACGGCCGTGTGCTGCAGGTCGGTGCACCAGTACTTGGCCTGTGCGGCGTCGGCCGCCGACAGCTCGCCGGCGTTCAGCTGCACGACACACTGGTCGACGTACGCCTGGGCGACCTCGACCGACGTCTTCACCTCGGCGAGCACGAACTTGGTGTTCTGGAAATTGCCGATCGGCTGACCGAACGCAGTGCGTTCCTTCACGTAGTCGACGGCCCAGCCGAGCGCGGCGCGGGCGACGGCGACGCCGGCGACGGCGATGGACAGCCGCTCCTGGGCGAGGTTGGCGGTGAGGTAGTGGAACCCCTTGCCCTCGTCGCCGAGCAGGTTGGCGACGGGCACGCGCACGTCGTTGAAGAACAGCTCGGCCGTGTCCTGGCTGTGCATGCCGATCTTGTCGAGGTTGCGGCCGCGTTCGAAGCCCGGCATGGCGCGCTCGACCACCAGCAGCGACACCCCCGCGTGTCGTGCGGCGGGGTCGGTCTTGGCAGCGACGATGACGAGGTCGCTGTTGATCCCGTTGGTGATGAACGTCTTCGACCCGTTCAGCACGTACTCGTCGCCGTCGCGGACCGCGGTGGTGCTGATGCCAGCCAGGTCGCTGCCGGTGCCGGGCTCGGTCATCGCGATCGCGGTGATCAACGTGCCGTTGGCGATGCCCGGCAGCCAACGCGCCGCCTGTTCGGGGTTGCAGTACTCGATGAAGTACGGCGTGGTGATGTCGTTGTGCAGCGTGAGCCCCAGGCCGGCGCCACCGATGCCGGCTGCGGCGAGCTCTTCGGCGAGGATCATGTTGAAGCGGAAGTCGGCGGTGCCGCCGCCACCGTGCTGCTCGGGCACGGCGATGCCGAGGAACCCGTACTGGCCGGCCGCCTTGAACAGCTCGCGTGGCGCGATGCCGGCCTGCTCCCACTCGAGGTAGTGGGGGGTCATCTCCTTGGCGATGAACGACGCGAACGATTCGCGGAAGGCCTGATGATCGTCGTTGAAGAGTGAGCGCACATCGGCACAGTACGTTGACGACCGAGGAGGAGTCATGTTCGTGGAAGTCACCGAGGGTGTGGCCGCAGTGCGCGATGCCGCCAACCTGAAGGCGTTGGCCGTGCACGCCACCGACCGCACGCACCTGTCGGCGTTGGGTCAGCTGGGACAGGTGGCCGACGACGGCGACCACGTGTGGCTGTCGATCGACGGGTTGAAGGCCGCCGCGGCGGTCACGTTGGACGACGCCGAACGGGCCGAATGGTCCGAGGCGTACGACGGCATGATCGCCTACGCGGTGACCAAGGGTTGGGCGTCGCCCGACGGAACGGCCGTCCGCGCCCACCTCGAGCCCTGACCAGTCACCAGGAACTCGAGTTCGCGCGGACTCACCCGGCGCAGGCGTCGGCCAGGATGGGTAGCTCGCCCGTGAACTCGGGCGGCGGCACCGGCTGCAGGACGGCGGTCACCAGTGCTCGCACCTCGGCGGCATCCCAGCGCGACGGCTTCACGAGCGGCGGCGCCAGGTGCAGTGTGCGCACGGCACCTGCGCCCGACGTGTCGCTGTACCGCTCGACGAGTTGGGCGAACGCACCGAGCTGCGAGCGCGGGATGTCGGTCTGCACCGCCGCACCGAACGCGTCGAGCAGTGCGGGCAGTCCGGTGGCGAGCGCCTTCGGCGTGGCCGACGCACTGATCGCGGCGAGCACGCACCGTTGGCGTGCCATGCGCGCGTAGTCGCTGTCGGCCGAGCGGGTTCGGGCGTAGGCCAGGGTGATGGTGCCGTCCATGCGCTGCTGCCCGGCTTCGATGTAGGGCGGCACGGGGTGTTTGGCGTTGCGCGGGTTCCCGGGTGAGGGCACGCGGCGAGGCACCAGGATGTCGATGCCACCGAGGGCGTCGACGATGTCGACGAAGCCCGCCATGTCCACCAGCACGTAGTAGTTGATGGGAATGCCCAGCAGCTGGGCGATGCCTTGCTTGATGGCCTGTGCACCGGCGTCCTCGCCGCCACCGGCGAGCTCGCGGTGCCCGTTGACGTACGTGTACACCGCATTGGCCAGGTTGGTGAAGCCCTCGGGGAACTCCTCGGCCAGCGGGGTGCCAGGTGGGAACGGCAGGTCGTCGAGCGCACGTGGGATCGAGATCATCGCGGTGTCGCCCGAGACCGGGTCCATCGAGACGACGATCATCGAGTCGGTGCGCAGGCTGTAGCGGCCGGGGCCCGCGTCGCCGCCGAGCAACAGCACGTTCACCCTGTCGAGGTCGGGGAACGGCGCCAGCGTGGTCGACGTGGTGGAGGTGGACGACGTGCTCGTGGTCGAGGCGACCGCGGTAGTGGACGTCGTGTTGGTCGGGGCCGTCGTGGTGGTGGCCACCGCGCCGGGGTTGGCGGTCACCGGTTCGGCCGCGCCGAAGACGCGTTCGACTGCCGCGTCGGTGCGCCGTGCGTAGTCGGCGGCGATGGCGATGGGGGCCACCCCGATGACCGTGACGAGCACCACGGCGACGCCGGAGGTGGCGAGCGCCCAGGGTGCCGCGGCGGCGGGTCTCGATCGCCACCCGGCGTCGAGCGCCGCCCACAGTCGTGTACCGGCCATGACGACGAGCATCACGCCGAAGAGCATGAACGTGGGCCGGTCAGCCACGACGTCGGCGAAGTCGGCACTCTTGCCGACGTCGGCCAGGATGATGCCGGCGAGAATCATCGCCGTGATGTTCGCGGTGACGGCGGCCATCACCGCGGGGCGGAAGCGGGCGCGGATGGCGTAATGGCCGGCCCCGGGCATGACCACCGACAGCAGGGCTGCGACGGGACTGAGCACCGATCCGTGCAGTTCGTGCCGCGCTTCGCCCATGCCGTCACGGTAGCCACATCGGCACCGGTTTCAGGTGGCGGGTCACGCCACGTCGAACGGGTGCTCGAGCAGTTCGCACAGCCGTGCCGCGGGGACGGCCTCGGAGAACAGGAACCCCTGCGCCGACCGGCAACCGAGCTGGCGCAGCAGCCGCACCTGTTCGATCGTCTCCACACCTTCGGCTCCCACCTGCAGGCCGAGCTGCTGGGCGAGTGCGGTGATGCCGGCAACCAGTCGGCCTGCGAAGGCGCTGCCGCCGAGTTCACTGATGTAGCTGCGATCGATCTTCACCATGTCGACAGGTCGCTCGCGCAGGAACGCCAGCGCGGCGTAGCCGGTGCCGAAGTTGTCGATGACCAGCCGGACGCCGATCCGCCTGAGGTGTTCGAGGTTCTCGTGCACGGCGAGCGACGGATGGAGCAGCGCCGACTCCGAGATCTCGACACAGACCGCGTCGGGTTCGAGCCCGGCATTCACGAGCGAGCCCTCGAACGACTCGGCGAGACCCGCCTCGGCGAGCTGCTGCTTCGACAGGTTCAGGCGCAGCACGATCGGTCGGCCAGGGAGCGCGTGGCGCCACTGCGCGGCAGCCAGGCAGGCTTCGCGGACGACCCAGTCGCCACTTTCGACCATCACGCCGATCTCTTCGGCCAGCCCGATGAACCGATCGGCCGAGTACAGCTCGCCCGAGGGGTGGTTCCACCGCAGGAGCGCCTCGACGGCCAGGATGCGTCCGGTGATCAGGTCGACCTCGGGCTGGTAGTAGACGGCGAGCTCGCCCAGGTCGAGCGCGGGTCGCAGCTGCGCTTCGAGCGTGTTGCGCGCCGCGGCCTCGACGCGGAGCTCGTCGTTGAAGACGAACATGCGGTTTCGGCCGGCCTCCTTGGCGCGATACATCGCGATGTCCGCCTCGTGGACGAGTTCGCTCGGGGTCGAGTCCGCCGTCGAGATGGCCACGCCCAGGCTCGCCGTGGTGCGCAGTTCGAACCCGGTGACGACGATGGGCCTGCGGAACTCGTCGACGATGCGGTGGGCGACTCGCAGCGCCTCACCCGATTCGTCGATGCGCATCACGATCACGAATTCGTCACCGCCAAGGCGACAGACCAGGTCGCCGCCGCGCACCGCCGACGCGATCCGCTGGGCCGCCACCTTCAACAGCTGGTCACCCACGCCGTGGTCGTGCTCGTCGTTGACGTCCTTGAAGCGGTCGAGGTCGAGCATGATCGCCGCCACCAGCCGACCGGCACGACGAGCGGCGTTCAGGGCGCGTTCCAGTTCGTCGATGAGCGCGGCCCGGTTGGCCAGGCCGGTGAGTGGGTCGTGCGTTGCCAGGTGTGACAGACGTAGCTCGGTCTCGTGCTGCTCGGTGACGTCGCGCCAGGTCTGGCCGACGCACTCGCCCACCCTGCCGGCACGCACGTCGAACCGGCGCAACGCCAGGTCGTGCACGGGGTCGGGGAACTCGAAGTCGTCGAGCAGCAGTGGCTCACCGGTGTCGGCGACCGACCCGAGCATGCGGATCAGTTCGTCGGCGATCTGCGGCGGCGACACGTCGCGAATGGTCGCACCGATCAGGTGGTCGCGGTCGGTGCGCTGGTACTCGCAGGCCGCGTCGTTGGCCTCGATGTGCACGAAGTCGGTCACTCGGCCGTCGGCGTCGCGAATTGGTTGGAGCAGCACGTGGGGGTCGAAGAGGGTGTCGAGTGTGGCGCGCAGCTGGTCGGTCTTCGAGGT
>JANOET010000188.1:0-8962 GCA_031413415.1 Acidimicrobiaceae bacterium | reverse complement strand
GCATCGCCCGTGAGTTCTTCGCCGATGGCCACCATGCCACCTGCGGAGATCTGGAGTTGGCCGAGTTCCGGATCACGCTCGGCCTGGCCGGCCTTGAGATCGTCACCCCATACCGTATGGAACTTCTCGGGATCGAAGAAGATCGGCAACCAGCCGTCGGCGTGCTGCGCCGTGGCGGTGACGCTGAGGCCCATGAGGCTGGCCCACCAGATGGGGATGTCCTTGCGGATCGGGTGGTTGATCAGCTTCAGCGGCTTGCCGAGACCGGTACCGAGACCCTCGGGCAGGGGCACGTTCACGGTCTGCCCGTGGAATTCGAACTTCTGCTCACGCGCCCAGATCTGGCGGCAGCTCTCGATGTACTCCTTGATGCGGACCATGGGCTTCTCGTACGGCACGCCGTGGAAGCCCTCGACGACCTGCGGACCCGACGCGCCCAGGCCGAGGATGAACCGGCCGTCGCTGACGTAGTCGCAGCCCGCCGCGGTCATGGCCATCAGTGCTGCGGTACGCGAGTACACGTTGAGAATGCCCGTGGCGATCTCGACCCGCTCGGTGATTGCGGCCAGATAGCCGACCTGACTGATCGCATCGAAGCTGTACGCCTCGGCGATCCACACGACGTCGAGGCCGGCCTTCTCGAGTTCGACGACGCGGTGCGCCGCCTCCTTGAAACCGCCGGAGTAGTTGATGGCCATGGAGAGCTTCATGGCGCCAGACCCTATTCGTCAGCCGTTGAGGTTTCCTGATCGGAAGCCTTCGAGGTCGAGGGTGACGTAGCGGTAGCCCTGGCCGCGGACGGCCTGCACCACCTGATCGCGCTGGGCGAGCACGGCGGCCAGATCGTCGAGTGGGAACTCGAGGCGCGCGGTGTCGTCGTAGTGCCGCACCCGAACCTGGCGGAAGCCGAGGCGGCGCAGCGCAGCCTCGGCCCGATCGAGTTGGCTGAGTAGCCCGACCGACACCTCGGTGCCGTAGGGGACACGGCTGGCCAGGCACGCCATGGCCGGCTTGTCCCACGTGCGCAGCCCGAGCGCTCGTGATGCGGCGCGCACGTCGTCCTTGGTGAACCCGGCGGTCACGAGCGGGAACTCGGCGCCGGCCTCGGCCGCCGCCTTCTGTCCGGGCCGGTGGTCACCGAGATCGTCGACATTCACGCCCAGCACCACGGTGGCCGATTCGGCGGCGGCCACAGGTCCGACGACATCCATCAGTTCCGCCTTGCAGTGGAAACAGCGATCGGTGTCGTTCACTCGGTATGCCGCACGTTCCATCTCGTGCGTCACGAGCGGCGTCCAGCGCAGACCCCACTCGGCCGCGAGCGCCCGGCAGTCGGCTTCCTCGTCGCCGGCGAGTGACGGCGACACCGCGGTCACGGCGTGCGCGTCATGGCCCAGCGCGCGATGCGACATGGCCGCGAGGAACGAACTGTCGGCGCCACCACTGAACGCCACCACCACTCGCGCGATGCGGCGAAGCTCGGCATCGAGCGCCTCGAGTTTCGCCTGCAGCACAGCGTCGACCGTCACGGGAGGGAGGCTAGCGAGCGTCGAGCGTGACACGATGTGGCTGATATGAGCAAGGATGTGTCGGGTCCCCGAGTGCTGGTGGTCGAAGACGACCCGGTGCAAGCCTTCCTCGTGCGCGAAGCGCTCGCCGGGAGCGGCTTCGCCGAGATCCGGATCGCGTCGACCGCACGCGAGGCCAGCGAGCAACTCGCCGCGTGGACACCCGAGTTGCTCGTGCTCGACCTCGGCTTGCCCGACGGTGACGGGCTGGCGATCCTCCAGTTCCTTCGCAGCACCGGCGCGACCGTTCCCATCCTGGTCGTCACCGCCGACGCCGACCCCGAGCGGCGGGTACGAGCGCTCGAGTTGGGCGCCGACGACCTGGTGACGAAGCCGTTCAACCTGCTCGAACTGGGCGTGCGTGCGCAACGGACGCTGCGGACCCACGATCACCTGCGAGCCGCCGACGTGTTGGCCCAGAGCCTGGCCCTCGAACTGGCGGAGCTGAGTGAGGAGCTCGAGCTGAATCATGTCGTGGCGGTCGAGATGCTGGTGTCGAGTCTTTCGCTGCGCTCACGGGCCATGGGCACTCGCGCCCGCCGGGTGTCGCGCTCGGTGCACCAACTGGCCGTCGCGGTGCATCTCGACGACGTCGCCGAGCACCTCGGGCACGCCGCGTCGTGCCACGAGATCGGCGCACTGACGCTGAGCGATCGCGATCTCGAGGCGCTCGTCCGTGATGAACCCGCTGCGGGCGCGCAGTGCGCGGTTGCGTCCGAGATGATCCTGGCCGACCGTCATGTCCTGGCCGCCGCTGCCGCACAGTTTCGAGCTCCAGGGGGCTCGTTCGATCGACAGATCCAGCGACTGTCGGCGCAGTTGACCGCGGTCTGTCACACCTTCCACGCTGCCGCGCAAACGATCACCTTCGACCCCGCCGCAGGCGTTGCCGCGGTCCTCGGCGCGGGCGAACACCTGGATCTGGACCTTGCTGAAGCGTTTCTGGCTGTGTGTGTCCCCGCGACCATGCCACTCGACTGAGTGGTCCCCCAACCATCGTTCGAACGTCCTACGACCGAGGGCTGCCGAGAATCCCCCGCTCCGTCTCCCGGCGCGTCGAGCAACGGCTATTGTGACAGCATGGAAACCACACAAGTGCGCACCATCGGGAGACAGATCGCCGACGCACGGCAGCTGCACTCGTGGACGCAGCGCCAGCTCGGTGAGCAGATCGGCATCGGCGCCTCGTTGGTCGCGAAGTGGGAGCAAGGCTCTCGAGTTCCCCCCTACGAGTGGCTCGTCGAACTCGACCGTGTGCTCAGCACCGACATGTCCTCCACCACGGCTCCCACGCCGCGCCGGCGCGGGCCTCGGCCGGCCGTTGCGCGCAGCGCCGCACCTCGCGGCAACTCGACATCGCCGGTGCTGGTCGAGATCAGCGATGAGGGCGTGAAGGTCTTCCAGGGCGAGCACGAAGTCGACGCGGTCGTCGTCGACCTGCGCGAGTTCATGCAGGCCCCCGCGAGCGAGCGGGTCAGGCGCACCAGCGAGCTGCTCCTGCGCACGCTCGAGCTGCCGCGGCCCCTCGCCGATCGCGTCGTCCGACGCATCGCCGACCTTCCCTAGCCCTCGACGAACTCCAGCGGCCGACGCGGCATCCTCTCGTCAGAGCGACGCAATGCGGAAGGCGTAGCGGCCCTCGATGTCGTCGACCGACACTGCCCCGTAGTGGCGCGAGTCGACCGAGTCGATCCGGTTGTCGCCGAGCAGGAACACGTGATGCTCGGGAACCACGATGGGGCCCCAGTAGAAACCATCCATCTCCCCGTGGTTGGCGAACGGCTCGGTGACCGGGCGGCCGTTGCGCAGCAACACGCCGTTCTCGATCCCGATGCTGTCGCCACCGATGGCGACAACGCGCTTCACGACCGACTCGCGCGTGTCGGGAGTGATCGCCATGACGATGTCGCCGACCTCGGGGTCACGGAATCGGTAGGTCACTCGATCGATGACCAGGGCATCGCCGTCGTGTAGCGTCGGCTCCATGCTGCGCCCTTCGGTGAGCACCGGTTGGGCCACGAAGAACCGCACCACGAGCAGCACCGCCATGACGCCGAGGCCGATGGGCAGCAGGCGAGACGACCGCCGCCGAGACGCCGGTGCGACCGACTGATCACCACCGGACTCGTGGGTTTCGCGATCGACGTCGTCCGCCAGGGCCGAGGTCACCCGATGGCGCCGTTCGACATGACGGACCAGGCGGCGAAGGCACAGAAGGCCAGGCCACAGAACATCAGCGCAGTGGTCGTGCGGGACCGCACCCTGGCCGGCAGCATGCCGACGAGCAGCACGATCAGCCCGAGCTCGACCAGGAGGGCGAACACGTCGAACGCGCCGACCCCCTCGGGCTGCGCCGGGAGCAGCGCACGCCCGGGGGCACTCGGCGAGTTGTGCGCAGTCTTCCCCGGCTGTCCAGGGAGTGCGGCGAGGCGGCTGGCGACGTAGACCGAGACCACGAGCACGTTGGTCCAGATGCCGAACAGCACCGTCTTCAGGCCTGTGCGGTGGAAGTACAGCAACACCGCGAGCGCCAGTTGCGCCGCCGTGATGACGGCGAAGAACACCCCCGACGCCTGCCACCAACGCCAGTGGGCCGGGGTGGAGATGGCGTGGGCGATGCCGGCAGCTGCCGACAGCAGAATTGCGACGTCGACGGCGACGGAACGCGTGGCGGCCGCCCGACGCGCGGTTTCGACCTCTGTCGTGTTCCCGGCCCGCACCGGGAACACGACAGAGGTCAGATCAGAGGACATCGTCCGGCTCTTCCGACTTGTCCTTCGGCAACGCCGCCGTCAACGGGTCGTTGTCGATGAGGAAGTTGACGTGCTCGGAGCCGGGCTGGGGCTGCACCTCGAACTGCGTCATCATGTCGTGGTCCTCGTGGACGAGGTTGTGGCAGTGCATCATGTACTTGCCGCAGCCGTCGAACCTGACGAGGATCTCGATGGTCTCGTTCTCGCCCGTGTACACGACGTCCTTCGGGCCACGCTCGTGGGCCATCGCGGCAGCCCCGTTACGGCGAATGATCTTGAAGTCGACGAGGTGGATGTGGAATGGGTGGAACCAACCACCCGAGTTGTTCTGGATGATCCACTTCTCGACCGTGCCCTCCATGGGCCTCGCCTCGCAGAACTGGTAGTTGCTGGCGACGATCTTGTCCCACGTGGTGCCGTTCACGGTCCATCTACTGTTCTGGCGTTCGAGTCGCAGCGTCGTGGTCTTGATGGTGCCGTTGGGGTTCTTGACGCACATGGCCTCGGTGAGGTTCATGATGTCGTTGGTGCGGCTGAGGATCGACGGCACCGAGTTGTTCACGGTGTCGGTCACGGTGGTGCCCACCTGGAACTGCATCACCTTGTTGGTGTGCGTGAAGTCCCGGTTGTTCTTCGGGCTGGTGTTCATCAGGTTCAGGGTCTGGCCCTTGAACTTGGCGAAGTCGATGACGATCTCGGAGCGCTCGCCCGACAGCTGCCGGTGGCCAGTGACGGTGACCGGGGCGGGCATGAGACCGCCATCGGTGCCGACGATCTGGTACGAACCACCGTTGCTGAGCGAGAACCTGAACGACCGGGAGATGGCCGCAGTGAGCACTCGGAAGCGGTACTTGCGCGGCTCCACCTTCATGACCGGCCACGGCACGCCGTTCACCAGGACGACATTGCCCCAGTGGCCCGACTCGTCGTCGAGCGACCACAGCAACTGCGCCTTCTTGCGACCGTCGGGACCGGTGTAGGGCGCCTGGAAGATGGCGTCGCCGATGGTGAGAGCGATGTCGTACTTGCCCTTGGGAAGCGGCAGCGCCCGCTCCTCGGCGTCGTACATGTGGTACTGCCCGAGGAGCCCGTGGTAGGCGTTCTCGGCGGTGTGGTGCATGCCGTGGTCGTGGTACCAGAGGGTGCGAGCCTTCTGGTGGTTCGGGTAGTGGTAGTCCTTGTACTGGCCGGGGCGAGTGATGTCGCCGGCATAGCCGTCGTACTGCGGCAAGGACGCCGAGCCATGCAGGTGCACCGACGTCCACGGCTCGTAGCCGAGGAATGGATGCACCGCCGGCAGGTCGTTCATCTGACGGACCACGACCTGGCGGCCCTGGCTGGCCACGATGGTGGGACCGGGCACCGAGCCGTTGTAGCCGAAGAGCAGCGTGTCGTAGCCGGGGATGATCTGCGCCTCGACCGCTTGCATCGACATCTTGTAGTAGTCGCACGTGGCGTCGCGGCGGTACGGCACCGCGATCGGTGCCTGCTGGAACGGCAGGGTGAACGGCTTGGGCAGCAGCGCATCCGGCATTGGCGTGGGTCCTGCAGCGCTGACGCCGGCGAGGCGAGCAGCGGGCAACGCCACCGCTGCACCGGCGAACACGCCGGTCTTGAGTACGTCACGTCGGCTGAGGCTCATCCCGCCACCGCCGTCGACCTGGCCACAACATTTCCGTATGCGCCGACATTCGCGTCGGCGCACATCGGGTCTCCCGTCCCGCAGTGCATTTCAGTTTTCCTTCTCCCGCAAGAAGTCCCGTCCTGGAACCCGTGGACATACTTAACCAACAGATCCTGACAATTTCAATAGGACATTCGGCCTGCTTCGGTCATAGGACCTGAGTAGGACCTATTTACCCCTTTGGTCCTAGGACCAAACCACGGAACGTAAGATGCGCGACACTCAGTGGATTTCCGGGTACCAAAACCTGCGGAACGGCTGCTGGTTCGTCAACGCCGCAGCGTACTGATGGTGGACGTCCCCTGACCACGCCTCTTCCGTGGTGCCCGAGCCTCGTTCGCCGAACACGGAGCGTCGAAAATCCACCCTGAACAGGGCGAACGCAGAGCGTGGATCCCCCACACCGAACGTGGGAAGGCACGTCGGTGCTAGTACCTCTCGACCGCGAGCACGACGCCACGCCAAGCGGTCGAACCGCACGAAGCGTGTTCACCTACCATCGCTGCTCCAGGATGCCTCGCTGGGTTAACTTCGTCGGGTAACGAATGGACCTGGAGGTCACCATGAAGGACGTCATCGTCGGCATCGTCATCATCCTGATCGGTGCACTGTTCTGCTTCCGCGGCTGGCTCGCGATGCGCATCGTCATCCCCATCTGGGGTGCCTTCGCCGGCTTCCTGCTCGGCGCCGGCCTCGTTCAGGGCTGGACAGGCGACGGTTTCCTCAGCACGTCCTTCAGCTGGATCATCGGCCTCGTCTTCGCCATCGTGTTCTTCTTCTTGGCCTACCTGTACTTCGAGGTGTCGATCATCGTGGCCATGGCATTCATCGGCTTCGCCCTCGGGGTGGCCGTCATGTCCGCCTTCGGCGTCACCTGGAACTGGGTACTCGTGATCGTTGGCCTCGTCGTCGGCATCGCCCTCGCCGGACTCGCCATCGCGACCGACCTGCCGATGGGAGTGCTCACGGTGGTCAGCGCGTTCGGCGGCGCCAGCGCCATCACCGCCGGCGTGATGCTCATCCTCGGCACCGTGAACCTCGACGACTTCGACGACGGCGTCACCACCAAGGACCTCATCTCCGACAACCCCTGGTGGTACGTGCTGTACCTCGGTCTTGCCATCGTCGGCGTCGCGGTCCAGATCGCGTTCGCCGCGAAGGTGGACCAGACGCTGCGCGACGCCTGGAGCGAGTCCGGCGGCAAGCACATCCGCTCGGCCTGACGGCCTCTCAGCGCTGCGAGGCCCCCGGGAAGGGCACCTCGACGACGGTCGCGGTGCGATCGCCGTCGGGGCACCGCACCACCACCGTGCTGCCCAGTGCCGTGCTGCCGATCTGGAGCATGCCCAGGGCGACGTTGGTACCGAGCCGCGGTGACCACACCGCCGACGTCACCTCACCCACGAAGCGGCCGTCGTGCTCGACGTCCCACCCGTTGCGATTGTGCGGCACGGCATCACCATCGATCGCCAGACCAGCGATGCGACGGATGAGCCCGGCCTCCCGCTGGCGACGCAGCGCATCGAGCCCCAGGGCCTCGATGGGCGCATCGAGCGAGCAATAGCGGTCGAGTCCGGCTTCGAGCGCCGTGTGTGCCCGGGTGACGTCGGTGCCGTAGGTGAGCAGCCCCGCTTCGATGCGCTCGATCAGGTTCGGGCAGCCCGGGCCGATGTCGAACTCGCGCCCGGCCTCCATCAGGTCGTCGTACAGCGCCTGTCCGAGCTCGGCGTCGTCGACGTACACCTCGAAGCCGCCCTGCGCGCTCCATCCGCTGCGCGCCACGAGGAACTCGTGACCGCGGTACGCAATGGGAGCGAACCGGAAGAACTTCAGGTCGCGCACCGCATCGCCCAGTACCGCGGCGGTGACGTCGTCGGCCTTGGGCCCCTGCACGGCGAGCGGCCACACGTCGGGTTCGTGCACCTTCACGTCCCAGCCGAGGCCGCGGGCCAGGCCCCCGGCCCACAGCACCACGTCGGAGTCGGACACCGAGAACCAGAAGCGGTCGGCGGCCACCTTCAACACCACCGGGTCGTTGATGAGCAGCCCGTCGTCGTCGACCACCGGCGCGTACCCGCAGCGGCCGACCACGAACGACGACAGGTCGCGCACGGTGAGCAATTGCGCCAGCCGTGCTGCATCCGGCCCCACCAGTTCGGCCTGACGCTCGCATGCGACGTCCCACACCTGCACCGCGCCGCGGAGGTGGTCGTAGTCGGCCTCGACGCCGCGCACCTGGGTGGGCAGCAGCATGTGGTTGTAGACCGTGTAGGCCTTGATGCCGAACTCCTCGATGCGGCTGCTCCACGGGGTGGACCGGATGCGACGGGTGATGGCCAGCGCGGGCGGGTTCATCAGCCCTCCCACTTGATGCTGCAGATCTCGGCACTGCGCCCTTCGAAGTTCCACACCCGCCCGAATGCACGCACGCGGCCCTTCACGGCTTCGGCGACGATCACCTCGGGGCCCATCCAGTACTGCGTGTTGACGATGCTCACGTCCTCGCCGTCTCGCGCGCCGGCGATCGGCTTCACCTCGCCCTGAATGGCGCGGCCGACGCTGAGCGAACGGGTGTCGCCGTCGGTGACGAACTCGACCGGGGCGCGCTCGGCCCCCAGGTAGTTCCCCACCAGGATGTTGAACAACCCGGTCGAGCCGCGGGCGTTGCCACGGAAGATCGTCTCGAGGGCGGCGAACTGCTCGTCGGACGCCCGGTCGTCGATCCACAGGGCCAACGTCCAGTTGCCACGCTCCATCTTGCCGGGGATGTCGAGCAGCATCGCCACGTTCAGACCTGACAGGTCGAGCCCCTGGTGGTTTCCGCGATCGATGCGGACGCCGGCCCACGCCTGGCAGTAGCCCTCGGTGGGCGGATGCTTGCCGAGCGAGACGACGCACGGGCAGAACACCGTGCAGTTGCAGTTGAGGATCAACTCCCCTTCCATCGACCAGTTGCT
>JANOET010000187.1:0-14804 GCA_031413415.1 Acidimicrobiaceae bacterium | reverse complement strand
GGCCGAGCTCGACGAGGACGCGGCGCCGGTCAACCGCATCGAGATGGACGTCGTGCTCCGCCCCGGCGACGACCGCGAGTGGGAGGAGATCGGCTTCGACATCGCCCAGCGCATGGGCTCGCACGCGAAAAGAAGCTCGACCCGGTCATCGGTCGCAGCCGCGAGATGGAGCGGGTCATGCAGATCCTCAGCCGTCGCACCAAGAACAACCCGGTGCTCATCGGCGAGCCGGGCGTGGGCAAGACCGCCATCGTCGAGGGCCTCGCCCAGAAGATCGTCTCCAACGACGTGCCCGACACGCTGCGCAACAAGCAGCTGTACACGCTCGACCTCGGCGCACTCGTCGCCGGTAGCCGGTACCGCGGCGACTTCGAAGAGCGCCTGAAGAAGGTGCTCAAGGAGATCAAGACCCGCGGCGACATCATCCTGTTCATCGACGAGATCCACACGCTCGTCGGAGCCGGCGCCGCCGAAGGCGCCATCGACGCGGCCAGCATCCTGAAGCCGATGCTCGCCCGTGGCGAGCTGCAGACCATCGGGGCCACCACCACCGACGAGTACCGCAAGCACCTCGAGAAGGACGCCGCCCTCGAGCGCCGTTTCCAGCCGGTGAAGGTGGAAGAGCCCACGCTCGCCCACACCATCGAGATCCTCCGCGGCGTGCGCGACAAGTACGAGGCGCACCACCGGGTCACCATCACCGACCAGGCCATCGTCGCGGCGGCCAACCTGGCCGACCGCTACATCAGCGATCGCCACCTGCCCGACAAGGCCATCGACCTCATCGACGAGGCCGGCAGCCGCCTGCGAATCAAGCGCATGGCCACGCCGCCCGACCTGAAGGAGATCGAGGTCAAGCTCACCGACGTGCAGGAGGCCAAGAAGAAGGCCGTCGAGGAGCAGCGCTTCGAAGAGGCCGGCCGTCTGCGCGATCAGGAGAAGAACCTGCTCGAGGAGAAGGCCGCCAAGGAGGCCGACGTCAAGGCCAGTGGCGTCGATCTGTTCGACGAGGTCGACGAAGAGGCCATCGCCGAGGTGCTCAGCATCTGGACCGGCATCCCCGTCTTCAAGCTCACCGAAGAAGAGACCGCCAAGCTCCTCAACATGGAGGGCGAGCTCCACCGCCGCATCATCGGCCAGGAGAACGCCATCCGCGCCGTCAGCCAGAGCGTGCGCCGCACCCGCGCCGGTCTGAAGGACCCGAAGCGCCCCAGCGGCTCGTTCATCTTCCTCGGCCCCACGGGCGTCGGTAAGACCGAGCTGGCCAAGACGCTCGCCGAGTTCCTGTTCGGCGACGAGAACTCGCTCATCGCGCTCGACATGTCCGAGTACATGGAGAAGCACACCGTCAGCCGCCTCGTGGGTTCGCCCCCCGGCTACGTCGGCTACGAAGAGGGCGGCCAGCTCACCGAGGCCGTGCGTCGTAAGCCGTTCAGCGTGGTGCTGTTCGACGAGATCGAGAAGGCCCACCCCGACGTGTTCAACACGTTGCTCCAGATCCTGGAGGAAGGCCGTCTCACCGACAGCCAGGGCCGCACGGTCGACTTCCGCAACACCGTGCTCATCATGACCTCGAACCTCGGTACGCAGGATCTGCGCAAGGCGAACATGGGCTTCACCAAGGCCGACTCCGCGATGAGCTACGAGCGCATGAAGGACAAGGTCATGGATGCGCTCAAGGGCCACTTCCGACCCGAGTTCCTGAACCGCATCGACGATGTCATCGTCTTCCACGAGCTGGCCCAGAGCGAGGTCATGCAGATGGTCGACATGATGACCAAGCGTCTCACCGGCCAGCTCGAGGCGCAGGGCCTGGGCATCGAGCTCACGCAGTCCGCCAAGGAGCTGCTGGCCGTGAAGGGTTACGACCCGCAGCTCGGCGCTCGCCCGTTGCGTCGTGCCATTCAGCGCATGATCGAGGACGTGCTCAGCGAGAAGCTCCTGTACAAGGAGTTCCACGCCGGCCAGATCATCGTCGTCGACACCGAGGACGACCCCGATCACGCCGGTGACCAACGGCTGTCGTTCCGTGGGGTCGAGGGCTTCCAGCCGCCGTCCACGGTCGAACTGGCCCCCACGGGCGCCGAGGGCGAACCGCCCGCTCCCACCGAGTGAGTGCGCGCGGCCGCGTCCGCTCGCCCATCGCTGACAGAATGACCCGCGTGCGTCGCGTCCTCGCCCTGCTCTTCGCCGCGTGCGCGCTCGCAGCGTGCAAGGTCGATGCCACGGTCGACGTCGCGGTGCAGCCCGACGGTTCGGGCGTCATCACGCTGCATGCGGTGGCCGATGCAGAACTGGTGCAGCAGGCGCCGGGCCTGGCCGAGGACCTGCGCTTCGACGACGCCGTGGCCGCCGGCTGGCAGGTGGCCGGTCCCACCGACACCGCCGACGGCGGGCTGGAGGTGACGGTCACGCATCCGTTCGCGACGGTCGAGGAGGCGACGGCACTGCTGCAGTCGTTGAACGGCCCCGATGGTCCGCTGCACGACGTGGTGATCGGTCGCACGGTGACCGACGAGGCGATCACGACGACGCTCACCGGCAGCGTCCGCGTCGCCAACGGATTGGACGCGTTCGCCGACCCCGACGTGCTGGCCGCCATCGGGGGAAGCCCGTACGCCGACGACCTTGCTGCAGCGAACCTGCGCCCGTCCGACGTGATGACGTTCACGTTCACGGCCGACCTGCCGGGTGACCCGGTCACCCCGGCGTCGGGTTCGACCGCGACGGCCGAGCCCACGCTGACGTGGACGGTGCCGCTCGACGGCACCACCGCCGACCTGGCCACCACCACGGTGTTGGCGCAGGGCACGGAGAGCTCGGTGTGGGGCACGGTGGCGAACATCGCGCTCATCGCGCTCGTGGCTTGGGTCGTCCTCGCCGTCGGCTTCATCGCGTTCGTCGCCAAGGCGCGCCGCGATCGCGCCCGGCGCCGGCCGGCGACTGCCGCCTGACCTCGCGTCGATCAGGTCGGGGCGGACTCGCGTTCACGCTCCACGAGCAGGCGCCGCAGCGACACCGTCGCAGCGAGTGCCAGCACCGGGAGCATCGGCTGCTTGAACCGCCCGTCACCGAAGAAGGGCCAGGTGATCACCACCACCCCGACGGCCACCATGAGCAACGCCACCACACGCGGGTCGCGGCGGCGCAGCCAGACGACGAAACCGAACGACGCAAGCGTGAACACCATCCAGAAGTAGGTGTCGGCCCACCACCGCAACCATTGGGCGTGCTGAAGGTCCAGCCAGGGATCGTTGCCGAACGACTCGGCCGCCACCACCGCTGCGGAGTCGTTGGCGAACAAGGTGTAGGTCCTCAGCGGAACCAGTCGCAGTTGCTCTTGGGGATGCTCGAGGATCCAATCGGTCGCACGCTGACGAAGGGCCCGATCGCGCTCGACCTCGCCCTGCGACGTCTGCGCGGTCGGGAGGTCGCCGAAGCAGTACACGGGAACGCCGAATCCACCGTTCGCCTCCGGGTTGTTCCCAATGCAGAGATTGATGCCGGTGTTGTTCGAGACCGGCACGAAGGCGTCCATCCTCAACGCGTTGCGGACCGTCCAGGGCAGGACCACCACGGCCATCGCTCCGACGAGGACCCCGATTCGCAGTGCCGATCCACGCCGAGCCGCCCGCGCCACCGCCCACGCGACAGGTATGAGGAGCACGGACGCAACAATCGGTGGCCGGACGAGCATCGCGGCGCCGGCGAGCCCGCCTGCGACGGCAACACGTCGAACCGAGGGCAAGACCATCGAGCCGTCCGCTGACCGCCAGGGATGCCACATCAACACCGTCAACATCGCAACGACGAGCAGGTTGCACAGCGTCTCGGTGAGGATGCTGCTCGTGAACATGACCATGCTCGGGAACAGCGCGACTATTCCCGCCGCGGCGATGGCCGAGCGAGGTCCCAGCAGTCGCCGCGCCAGCAGGCCGACGAGCGCGATCGTCGCAGTCCCCAACACCAGGTTGAGCGCCCCGGCGACAGCGATGTCGTCGAACGGCATCGACCAGAGCGCGCCGCCCAACACGAAGGAATAGCCGGGGGGCCAGAGCGCCGTTGCTTGGCCTGCGACCTCGTAGCCCTGCCCGGCGGCGATGCTGCGCGCGGTCTGCAGATAGAACTGCGCATCGCCTCCGCCCACGGGGGCGCGCAGCGCGAACAACAACCAGGCCAACCGCACGATGAAGCCGAGCAGCACCACGAGGAGCAGGTACTGGCCGTGTGCATCGAGCGGCCGACGTCGCCGAGCCTGTGCAGGCGGCGGGGTCGCGGCAAGGGCCGTCTCAGTCATCGGCATGGTTCTAGCACCTGCGGCGCCGACGAGGCCCTAGCATCAGCATGGTCGCAGGCGACCAACCCCGGAGGGACCATGACGGACACCGCAGTCGTCGAGCAGCGCAGTGCGACGCGTGGACCGGCGGCGTCTCCCCGCATCCCCAATCTCGATGGCTATCGCGCGGTCGCCGCGATCGGGGTGCTGGTGTACCACACCTCTGGCTTCTCGGGTTTCCTCGAGCCCACACAGGCAGGCGCACATCTGGTCGACAACCTCGGCAACTTCGGGGTCGCCGTGTTCTTCCTGCTCTCCGGGGTGGTGATCTTCCTTCCCTTCGTGGCGGCATCGCTCGATGTCAGGCCGAGGCCCGCAACTGCACCCTTTTTCATCCGCCGTGCCCTCAGAGTCTTTCCTGGCTACTGGATCGCACTCATCGCCTGGGCGCTCACGGCCTCGAAGTCCGCCCGAGAGATCGGCACGGTGATGGGCAAGATCTTCCTCACCGAACCGTACGACGGGAACATCAAGTACATCCCGGGCCTGGGAGTGTCCTGGACGCTCACGATCGAAGTCTCCTTCTACTTGATGCTGCCGATCTACGGAGCCCTGCTCCATTTCGTTGCGCGCCGACGGTCGACCCGAGACGGCCGGCTGCGAGTACACCTGGTGGGCCTCGGAGTGCTGTACCTCACTCCCAACCTGTTTCGAGTCTTCGTCGACCGTTGGCATGACCACCCGGCCGCCGTCTTGAACTGGCTTCCACATTTCCTCGACTGGTTCGCTCTGGGAATGCTGCTGGCGACGTGCTTCGCATGGCGCGGCAGCGGTGGAAGGTTGCCGACCTCACTCACAGGATTGGCGAATCGCCCATGGGCATGCTGGACCATCACCTTGGTCTGTTACGGCATCGTCGTCGTGCTGAAGGACCACCGCATCCACTGGCTGGTGAGAGAAAGCACCGCACAGACCGCGTGGCGAATGATCTTCCAGGGCACTGCAGCGTTCTTCGCATTGCTGCCCGCGGTACTCGGCCGAAACCAGACTCCTGCGATGCGATGGTTCAACACACGGCCAGCCGTCTTTCTGGGCACCATCTCATACGGCATCTATCTCTGGCACACCGTCGTGTTGATGTGGATCCCGTCTGCGTTCGAGTCATTGTCGAGGGGACCGCGCCTCTTCGCGATGAGCGCCGCTGTGTTCGCGATCACCGTGCCGATCGCGACCATCAGCTACTACCTGATCGAGCAGCCGTTCAGCGTTCTCTACCGCAAGCGAACGGCGACCGCCCGCGCCCCGACCACGGGAACCCCCGCCACCTAGGCTAGTGGCCATGGAAGCAACGTCAGCGGACGGCGGCGGCTCGACCGAGCGCGAGCCGAGTCAGCGTGATTCGTCATGGATGGTGTTGCTCGCGGGTGTGGCGTTCGTCGTCGCAGTGGCCGCGACGTTCTCGTTCGTCATGACCCGCGACGACAAAGGCGATGAGACCGAGCCCGCGTTCTCGCTCGTCCTGTTCGACGGCTTCGATCGGCCGGTCAGTGACGACGGGCTGGGATCGAACGACTCGGGAAGCTGGACGAGTGTCGCCGGTGTGTGGGGTGTGGAGGCGGGCGTGGCCATCCTCCGAACGCCGGTCGACACAGGCGACAACCTCACCACGTTTCCGTTGGCCGACCGCAACCAGTCGATCAACCTCCGCATCGCAGGACGCTCGCAATGCGGCGTCGTGGTCCGGTATGTCGACCCGCTGAACTACGTCGGGTTGATCCGCGTCAATGCGTTCGCCGTGTGGAATCTGATCGAGGTGGTGAACGGCGAGGAGAACGTGCTCGCGAAGGTGCCGGACCAGGACACGCAGAACGTGAACATCGCGCTGACCGCGACCGACGAGGTGGTGTCGGCGTCCGTCGGGCTCAGCCCCGTCACCATCGTGCACCCGTTGGCTCCCAAGGGCACCAAGGTCGGGTTCATCGCGCGGGGCGAAGGTGCCGAGCAGTGCAGTTGGGACGACGTCACCGCGCAGCGGGCGAATTGATCGACGCCCACGCCCGCACCCATCGCCTCTGGCCGACGGGCTTGCTGTACAGCGCCCTCGCGCTGGCAGTGACCCTGTTCGATCGACCGATCGACTACGTCGCCGACAACCGGTTCGAGCAGTACTTCAACCCCGCCCGCAGCTTGGCGAAGATGTTCAGCGTCTGGGACGGTTCCCGCGGCCTCGGCGGACCGCGCGAGGACGTGTGGCTTGGCACCACCATCCCGCCCGCGTTGCTCCGCGGTCTCGGCCTGCCGCCGGCGTGGAGCGAGCGGGTCTGGCACTCGGCATGCCTGGTACTCGTGGGACTCGGGATCGTCGCGCTGCTGCGCGTCGTCCGGCCGCGCATCGGCACAGAACACGTCGTCGCCGGGCTCCTGGTGATGTTCGGGCCCTTCACGGCATCGTTCCTGCTGCCATCGAACCTGTACGTGATGTTCGCGCTCTCGCCGTGGCTGTTGCTCGTGTTCATCCGCGGTGTCACCCAGCGGGACCCGTGGAAGTGGGCGGCGGCGTTCGCGCTGCTGGTGTTGGTGGCCGGCAGCAGCGACACCCCAGGGTTGCTGTACGTCGTGGTGATGATGGTGCCCACCGCGCTGTACCTCGTCGTCGTCGAGCGAGTCACCAACTGGCGACGCATCGTCGGGTGGTGCGCCCGCGCCGCGGTGCTCGCCGTGTCGGCCACGGCCTGGATTCTCGCCAAGACGTACTTCGCCGCCGAACCGCTCGATGCACGACTCGCCGACACCGAGCTGCCGTCGGCGTCGGCGACCTCGTCGTCGTGGTCGGAGTCGTTCCGCGGGCTGGGCAACTGGTTGTCGTACTTCCGCGAGGAGGGGCGGCTGCTCAAACCACAGACCGTTGCGTTCTTCGAACAGCCCGTAGTGATGCTCGCCACCTTTCTGTTGCCCGTCGTCGCGCTGGTGGTGTTCTGGCGTTCGACGCGTCGCCATCGCCTCCTGTTCGGGTCGATGATGCTCGCAGGACTGACGATGATGGTCGGTGGCTTCCAGGCCGCGACCTCGTCGCCGCTCAGTGACGCCATTCTCTGGCTCCTCGAACACAGCAACACGCTGCTGGCGTTCCGGAACACCTACAAGGCGGCGGGCGGACTGGTCATCGGCGTCGCGGTGCTCGCCGCGATCGGATACGCGGCGGCTCGTCGACGAGTTCGCACCGGCCCCCGCTGGCGGCGCATCGCCGTCGGCGCAGCGGGGCTCGCACTCTTCGCAGGCTGGGCACAACCGTTCGTCGCCGGCTCGATGTACCACCCCTACGACCGGACCGGGCCGGTGCCCTCCTACTGGTCCGACACGTTCCGATTCCTCAACCGTCTGGACACCGACGGACGGTCGCTCATCGTTCCAGCGGTGTCGCAGGCGCAGTATCGCTGGGGCTACGTGGGCGACGACATCTTCGACGCGCTGCTCACTCGGCCGCACGCAACCGCCACCGGATGGATGCTGTCGACCCGAACCGGGCACAACGCACTCGAGACGATGACGCTGTGGTCTCAACAGCCCACCTACCGGCCCGGGGTGCTGGGACCGATGGCGAGGCGCCTCGGCATCACCGAGATCGTGGTACGCAACGACCTCGACTGGGCACGGTTGAACATCGCCCGGCCCACCGCGTTCGACGGACTGCGCACCGATCCCGACTTCGAACTGGTGGCGTCGTTCGGTGACCCCGGGCTCGAGGTGGTGTCGCCGTTCGACCTCTCCGACGATGCACACGCCGAACGGTCGCTGCGGCCTGTGGAGATCTATCGCTTGCGCGACCGACGCGCCGTCCTCACCACGGCAACGGCTACCGCCGACAGTCGCGTCGTGGCGACCGGTGACGCCGGCGCCATTCCGCAGCTCGTGCTCGCCGGGTTACTGCCCGCAGGGACCGACGTCGAGGCGTCCGCGGCAGCAGACGACTCGACTCTCGTCGATGCACTCGAGGCCGGGGCACCCGTGGTGGTCACCGACACGGGTCAACGCCGCGTGCGCACTTTGCTGCACCATGAACCGCAGCTGTCGCCGGTGCTTGCGCCCGACGAGGAGCTCGACCGTCCCGTCCGCCCGGTGCACCCCGACACGCCTGGCGGTGAGTCGGTCGTGTGGTATCGCGACGCCCTGGCCGTCACCGGGGCGTTCACCCGACTCGGAGGGAACCGGAACGACCTGCGCGCTGGCAACGCGTTCGACGACGATTCCGCCACCGCATGGGCGGTGCCGTGGTCGGGCCTCGGGCCACGACCCACCATCGAGGTCGTGCTGCGCAAGCCAACGGTTTTGCGGCAGATCAGCATCCGGTCGACCCTCACACCGATCGGCCTGCCGACCGTGGCGGCGGCCGTGTTGACCACCGACGACGGCACCGAGGTCGAGATCACGACGGGCGACGACGGCACGGGCGAGGCGATGTTCGACCCGGTGACGGTGCGATCGTTCCGGCTCGCGCCGAGCGACATCAATGTATTCGGCGCCGAGGTCGGATTCGCCGAGGTGCACATCGACGGTCTCGACCTCATCCCGCACATCAGTACGCCGACCGATCTGCGACGACCGAATGATCCACGCGTCGAGCAACTCGTCGCCGAGGCCCCGATCGCGTACACGTTTCGACGCATCTCCCGAGCGGTCACCGCCACCCGCGAGTCCTTGACCTCGACGCGCTACGACGAAGAGGTGACGATTCGCCGACGATTCTCGCTGTCCCACTCGGACCGCTTCGATATCAGCGGCGATCTTCGGATGCTCGAGGCCTCCGGCGATGGAACGATCGCCGAGCTCATCGGTGGTTCGCTGCGGGCCACCTCGGACCGTCCCCTCGGCGCGACCAACCTGGGAAACACGGCGTTGCTGATCGACAACGACACCCGGACCACGTGGAGCGGCCCGGCCGTCCGCTACATGGCGGCCCAGGTGCACTTCGAACCGCAGGCGATCGACCTGGTGCGTGTCATCGTTCCGTCGAGTCGCACGACTGCCCGCCTCACGCTCGTCGAGGTGAGGGTGGGCGACCGCGTGGAACGCCTTCCGTTCTCCCTACCACAGTGCACCCGCGAGCTGCCGAGACAGTGCACGCGAGTCGCGTCGATCGTGTTCGACCGGCCGGTGCGAGCCGAGTCGGTCGAGGTTCTCGCCATCCGGTTCGACAAGCGCAAGTCGTTCGACCGCGGCTCGATCCGGATCGGCGAGATCGTCGTCGGAGGGAATCGGCTCGGCCACCACGAGGCCGACACACCGCTCGACGGTCGCTGCGCCGACCGCGGCCTGCAGATCGCGTCTGGTGGCTCGACAACAGCCGTGCCGGTGCGCGTGGTCGGCACCGTCGGACAGTTGCTGCGCGGCGAGACGGTTCACTTCCAGTCGTGCGAGCCGGTCGATCTGCCTGCCGGCGAGGCGCTGTTGCGCACCTCCGCCGGCAGCTCGTTCGACCGCATCGCCCTCGTGCCGACAAGCGGACTCGGCACCACCACCGCGAGCGCACCGACCGCCGAAGGTTCCTGGCGGCAGACGTCGTCCGACCGCTTTCAGACCACCATCCCTCGCGCCGGCAATCACGTCATCTCGCTGAGGATGAGCTTCGACCCACGGTGGAAGCTGAAGATCGATGGACGCACCATCGCTGCCACGGAGTCGAACTCCGGCAACGTGTGGCGCGTCACCACGACCGGGCCCGAGCAAGCGGTGCTCGAGTACGACGCTGCCGCCGTCCTGCGCTGGGCGCTGCTGGTGTCGCTGCTCGCCACGGTGCTGTGTGTGGTCCTCGCCGTGCGTCGAGCCGAACTGCTCGACGCACTTGTGGAGGTGCCCCGCCCCCCTCGGCCGCGGTCGCGCCGCTCGGACACCATCGCCCTGCTGGTCGCCAGCGGCGCAGGAACGCTGCTCATCGGCCCTGGGTCGCTCGCCATCGGTGGAGTCCTGTGGGTGCTGCTGCGGTACGTGCCGTCGTCACGCGTCGCCGTCGGCGTGGCCCCGCCACTGCTGCTCGCGCTCGCTGGCCTGTGGTCGGTGACCACAGGCTGGGGGAGCAGCGTGAGCATCGGGTACGCATCGCAGCGTCTCGGCCCGAGTGCGCTCGCCGCGCTCGCCGCCGTGTTCCTGTTCCAGGCACTCGCCTTGGACAGCGTCGCAGCTCGATCGAGCAGCGTCTCGGTGCCGAGCACGGTTCGATTCATCGACCGCGGCACGCTTGGACCTCGATGGCCGGATCGGGCCGATCGCGCGTCCGCAGCGATCGTCGCAGTTGCTGCGATCGCCGCATCGACGGTGCTCGCAGCGAGGGGCCGACCAGGGGCGCCGGCGCAACTGCTCGACAACCTTCGTGTCGGCACCGAGTACACCGCCTCGCCGATGCATGGTCCAGCGGCGACATCCGTCCCGCCCCTCGGCGCGATCGTCGCGGCGTGGACGCCGCTGGGGTTGCCGGCGACGATGTTCGTCCTCGGCGTGCTGTACGTGGGCGGGGTTGCGTTGCTCGTCCGAAGAACGGTCGCGGCCACACGGTCGTCCACCGGTTCGGCCGTGGTTGCGGGCGCCGCCGCGGTCGTCGGCATGTTGCTGCTGCGCGACCTCGGCCACCTCGTCGCGGCCGCCACTGCGGTGTGGACCCTGCTCCTTGCATCGCGACCGGGCATCGGGTCGCGCACCGCCTTCGCTGTGGGAACCCTCGCGGCCGCAGCGGCACTCGCTCAGCCGTGGGCGATGATCGTCGTTCTTCCCGTCCTGGCCCTGTGGACACGTCGACGCGCCGCATGGTCGGCCTACGCTGCGTTCATCCTCACGATCGTCGTGCTCGTCGCGCCCTGGTGGAACGTCGTGTGGACCTCGTGATGCTGCGCCGACCCTCCCGTTCCACAGTGGTCGACTGGGGCGTGCCGACCGCTGTCGCACTCCTCATCCTCGGTCCGGCACTGCGCCCGGGGCTGCTCTTCAACCTCGATCTCATCCTCACCCCTCACCTCGACACGCCGAGCGGTTTTTGGGGCCTCGGTCCCGAGCTCCCCCGCCGACTCCCGCTGTGGGTCCCGATCTCGTGGCTGTCGACCATCGTGCCCGCCACCCTCACCGGCAAGCTGATGATGGTGGCCCTGTTCGTCGTGCCATGGGTGGGCATGATGCGGCTGACCGCACGTTTCGCCGACCACTCGGTCACCGGAGAGGTACGACGCTGGGTGTTGCATTCGGCCGGCGCGCTCTACGCCGTCAGTCCCTTCGTGCTCACCCGCGTCGCCGTCGGGCACTTCAACGTCACGCTGCCGCATGCTGTGCTGCCGTGGGTGCTCCCGGTGCTCCTCCGCCCGGGCCGGCGACTGTCCTCGACCTTCCTCGCGGCGTTCGCGCTCGGACTGGCCGGGCACTTCGGCGGCTCGGTGGCCGTCGTGCTGGTGGCAGTCGGCATCGTCAACGGTTTCATCACCGGCTCAGGTGAACGCTGGTGGCAGGCGTTCCTGGTCGCCGTGGCGGCGCAGTCCGCATGGCTCGTCCCCGGCCTGGTGGTCACCGCCACCAACGACGTGCAGATGGCGGGCGGTGCCGCGTTTCCCACCGATGCTGCCTCGATGCCGGGCCTGCTGCGCCTGTCCGCGGGGGGCGGGTTCTGGAACACGTACTACCAGGTAGCCGGGCGGGGCACCCTGCTCGCAGTCGCCGGCCTGCTCCTGCTGGTGCTGGCCATCGTCGGGACCCGCGCGATCGCCACCCCGTGGCGAGGCCCACTTGTTGCCGTCGGTTGCATCGGCTGGTTCGTCGCTGCGGCGTCGGCGATACCCGGCATCGACGGTGTCTGGGTGTGGACGAACGACCACCTGCTCGGCGGCGTCTGGCGAGAGGGTCACCGGATGCTGACGTTGCACCTGGTGTGGCTCGCCCCGGCAGTGTCACTGGGCGCGCTCCGGCTCTACCGCGCCTGCATCGCCAAGCCCGCGGCCGTGTGGTTCGCCGGCCCCGCCGCGATCGCTCCGCTCGCAATCGCCGTGGCGCTCGCTCTCCCTGGCATCTGGGGCATCGGAGGCCAGCTGCAGGCGGACGCCGAGCCCGCCAGTTGGAAGCGGGCACGGTCGATGGTCCATGACGAGCAGGGCACGGTACTCGCGCTGCCGTGGTATCAGTACTTCAACCTCAGCGTCAGTGGCGGCCCGGTGCGGCGAGTGTTGAACCCACTGCCCCTCTACTTGGGCGGCGACGTGCTCTCGTCGTCGAACAACGGGTTGCAGCGAGGGGTCAAGGAGACCGGAGATCCGCGGGAGCCGACCGCAGCGGCGATCGTGGACGATCTTCGCGATGGCGCGCCAGTCGCCGAGCGACTGGCCGATTTGGGGATCCGATGGGTGGTGCTTCTCAAAACCGTCCACCTGGACGACTACCTCACGCTCGCCGACGATCCTGGGCTGCGCTCGGCCGTCGATGCCGACGACCTCGCGCTCTACGAGGTGATCGACTGGCCAGGTTCAACGCTCACGGCCTCCGGCCGGGCGGTCGACATCTCGACGCTCGGGCCTGCGTTCGCCCGCGCGAAGGACGGGTCCGCGTTCACCTGGTCGCGCGCGGGAAGTGGCGGATGGCGGCGCGGCCTGGACACCGTGCCGATCACGCCTGACGGACGCCTTGCCGTGCCGGCAGGCGACGGCGCCGTCTGGAATGTCGGGGCGCTGCCCGCGGTCGCCGCACAACTCGTGACGTTCGGCTTGGCCACCGCACTGGCCCTTCGTCGATGGCGGTCGCACAAAACCGAATCAGTCCTGGACGACCAGGACAGATGAGGATATGCTGCCGCGAATTGTCGAGCGCGCTCGCGCCGTCAACACCGTGCGGAATCACTTTGGGGGACAAATGAAGCTGTTCGAATCGATGAAGGCCAAGGTCATTGCTGGCGTCTCGACGCTGGTTGCGCTCACCGGCCTCACCGTCGTGATGTTCATGGGCGGGGCGTCGGCAGCAGCCACGTCCTGCGACGCTGCGGACTTCACCGTTGCCGGCGTGTTCGACCTCGACGGCTACCTCGCCTGCCAGGCGGCGCTCGCCGGTGAAGGTGGCACGCTTCCCGCGACGGGTAGCAACACGCTGCAGATCGTGGGCATTGCGCTCGGTCTGCTCGCGATCGGCGTGGCCGCCACGGTCATCGCCCTCCGCGAGCGTCGTCGCACCGCCTGATCTTCGGTCGTCCGATCTTTGGAAATGCCCCGGCCTCGGCCGGGGCATTTCCGCGTCGCAACTGCGGCCGCGTCACACCCATTCCGTACGGTGCCGCGCATGAGCAGGATGAAACTGGTGTACCGGTGCAACGAGTGCGGAACGGCCACGCCCAAGTGGGCCGGGCGATGCGTGTCGTGCGAGGCGTGGAACTCGTTGGTGGAAGACGTCCAGGCGTCGGGCGTGGCTGCGGCTCCCCTACCGCCGTCGGCGCCGGCCGTGCCCATCGGCGAGGTGGACGCCCGCTTCGCGCAGCCGCAGTCCACGGGCATCTCCGAGCTCGACCGGGTGCTCGGCGGCGGGCTGGTCGCTGGCTCCGTCACGCTGCTCGGCGGCGAACCCGGCATCGGCAAGAGCACCATCCTGCTGCAGTTGCTCGCCCAGTGGCCCACCCGCACGCTGTACGTCAGCGCCGAGGAGAGCGCCCAACAGGTGCGCCTCCGGGCCGAGCGGCTCGGGGCGGTGCAGCCCCACCTGTGGCTGCTGCCCGAGACATCGCTCCCTCACATCATCGCCGCCATCGACCAGGTGCAGCCGCAGTTGGTCGTGGTCGACAGCATCCAGTCGATCGCCCACCCCGACGTGGCGTCGGCGCCGGGCAGCGTGGTGCAGGTTCGCGAGTGTGCACATCGGCTGGTCGGCGAGGCCAAGCGGCGCGGGCTGCCCATCGTGCTCGTCGGCCACGTCACCAAGGAGGGCGGGCTCGCCGGGCCTCGCGTGCTCGAGCACGTCGTCGACACCGTCCTCAGCTTCGAGGGCGACCGCCATCACTCGCTGCGCCTGCTGCGTGCGGTGAAACACCGCTTCGGCGCCACCAACGAGCTCGGTGTGTTCGAGATGGCGGGCGACGGTCTACGCGGCGTGCCCGACGCGAGTCGGCTGTTCCTCACCGACCGGCGCACCGGCGTCGCTGGGTCCGCGGTCGTCCCCACGCTGGAGGGGCAGCGGCCGCTGCTGGTCGAGGTCCAGGCCCTCACCAACCCGATGCCCAACGGGGTGCCACCACGACGCAGCGCGCAGGGCATCGACAACGGGCGCCTGGCGCTACTGTTGGCTGTGCTGGAACGACGGGCGCGGCTGCCGATGGGACAGCAGGAGGTGTTCGCCTCCGCCGTCGGTGGCGTGCGACTCACCGAGCCGGGCGCCGACCTGGCGCTGTGCCTTGCGCTGGTCAGCGCGCTCGCCCACCACCCGCTGCCTCCCGACCTGGTGGTGTTCGGTGAGGTCGGCCTGGCCGGCGAACTACGCCAGGTGGCGCACGCGCCCCGCCGGCTCGCCGAGGCAGCCCGCATGGGCC
>JANOET010000186.1:0-9773 GCA_031413415.1 Acidimicrobiaceae bacterium | reverse complement strand
TGTTGACAGTGTTCACATGTCTCGATAATGTGAACACTGATCACATCGGGTGATCGACGAACAGGAGGTCACTCGGTGGCATCGATCAACAAGGGCCGGTACTCGGCCGACGCAGGAGCGGACGGCAAAGTGCTGTTCCTCATCGGCATGCGACTCAACCAGATCTGGAAGCCGTGGAAGTGGCTACCGGTCGCAGTGGCGATGCCGCGAATGCTCGTCGAGCTGCAGAAGGACCGAAGCCTCGGCCTCGTCGGTACGCCGCGCACGCTGCTCTCCGGTCGGACGATCCTCGTCTGGCAGTACTGGGAGTCGTTCGAGCATCTCGAGGCGTACTCGAAGTCCGCGTCGGCGTCGCACCTGCCTGCATGGCGGTCGTTCAACAGCAAGGTCCGCGACAACGGCTCGGTGGGCATCTTCCACGAGACGGTGTTGCTGGCCGACGATCGCGTCGAGACCGTGTACGGCAACATGCCCGAGTTCGGGCTCGCTGCGGTCACGGGCGCCGTGCCGGCCAAGCGCCGCGGTCAGACGGCGAAGGCCCGCCTCACGGGCGTCGTTACCGCACCCGCCGTCGAGCCGTACTGACGAACGTCCCCCTTGCGCGTGCGCTCGTGAAGGCGCATGGTGAAGACACAAGCAGCCACCTCCCCCTGTTGGGGACAGCGCAGACACGATCTGCGAGAAAGGGCTCGCTCGACCGAGGGGCGCCTCCCAGAGACGCCCCTCAGCCGCGTCTGGCGATGGCATCGGCCACGGCCAGCAGGCGCTGGGCGTTGGCGACGTGCAGGTTCTCGATCATCCGGCCGTTGTAGGTGACGACCCCCTTGCCCGCAGCGATGCCCTCGTCGAACGCGGCGATCAGGCCACGGGCGTCGCTGATGTCGTCCTCGGTGGGGGCCCACACGCCGTTGCAGATGTCGACCTGGCCCGGGTGGATGAGGGTCTTGCCGTCGAACCCCATCTCGAACCCCTGCAGGCACTCGACGCGGAATCCGGCGTCGTCCTTCACGTCGTTGTACACGCCGTCGAGGATGACCTTGCCGGCCTCGCGAGCTGCGGCGAGCGCTGTGGCGAGGTGCGGCACCAGCGGGTGACGCCCGGCCGCGCCGAGCGAGGACCCCAGCTCGCGGGCGAGATCGTTCGTACCCATCACGAGCACGGCGACGCGCCAGTGCGCGGCCAGGGCGCGCACATCGAAGATGGCTGTGGGGGTCTCGACCATCGCCCAGATCTTCATGTCGGGCCGGGCGCCTGCGGCATCGAGCCGTGCGGACACCTGATCGAGGTACTCGGCCGAACCGACCTTGGGGATGACCACCGCGGCTGCACCCGACTGGGAGGCCGCGGCGAGGTCGTCGACACCCCACGGCGTGTCGAGGCCGTTGCAGCGAATGGTCAATTCGCGCGAGCCGTACTCGGCCGACGAAGCCGCGGCCACTGCGTTGGCGCGAGCCGCTTCCTTCGCATCGGGCGCGACGGCGTCCTCGAGGTCGAAGATGATCGCGTCGGCCGCGATGGTCTTGGCCTTCTCGAGTGCGCGCTCGTTGGCGGCCGGCATGTACAGCACGGAACGACGGGGACGAAGCCCGGTGATGTGTTGCGTCATGATGCGCTCTCTTCTCTCAGAAGCCGTACGACGCAGCGAGTTCGGGGTCGCGGCTGGCCAGCTGGCGGGCGAGCTCGACGACCACCTTGCACTGCTTCACCGAGGCATCGTCCTCCATCTTGCCGTCGAGCATGATGGCGCCCGTGCCGTCGCCCATCGCCTCGATGACACGCTGCGCCTGTCGGACGTCGTCGGGGCGGGGGCTGAACACGCGCTTGGCGATGCCGACCTGCACGGGGTGCAGGCTCCACGCGCCCACGCAGCCCAGCAGATAGGCGTTGCGGAACTGATCCTCGCAGGCAACCGTGTCCTTGATGTCGCCGAACGGGCCGTAGAACGGGAGCAGGCCGAACGTCACGCACGCATCGACCATGCGGGCAATGGTGTAGTGCCACAGGTCCTGCTGGAAGGTGGCCCTGGGCGCCGAGTACTCGGGGCCGTCGGTCCCTTGGGGCGGGTCGACGCGCACCACGTAGTCGGGATGACCGCCACCGACACGAGTGGTCTTCATGCGGCGGTTGGCTGCCAGGTCGGCCGGGCCCAACGACAGGCCCTGCATGCGCGGCGAGGCGGCGCAGATCGCTTCGATGTTGGCGACACCGCGCGCGGTCTCGAGGATGGCGTGCACGAGCAGCGGCTTCCTCAGGCCGGCCTTGGCCTCGAGCTGCGCCAGCAGCCGGTCGACGTAGTGGATGTCTTCGGGGCCCTCGACCTTGGGCACCATGATCACGTCGAGCTTGTCGCCGATCTCGCCGACGAGCGTGACGAGGTCGTCGTGGGCCCACGGCGAGTCGAGGCTGTTGATGCGCGTCCACAGCTGGGTGGCCCCCATGTCGACCGTCTGGCCCACCTTCACCAGACCAGCGCGAGCGGCTTCCTTGTCGGCCATCGGAATGGCGTCCTCGAGGTTGCCGAGCAGAATGTCGACCGTCGGGATGATCTCGGGCAGCTTCGAGACGAGTTTCTCGTTCTGCGGCGGGAAGAAGTGGATGACCCGGCTGGGGCGGAAAGGAATCTCGCGCACGGGGTCGGGGGCACCGACGGCGAGCGGCTTGAAGAAGTCACGAGGGCTGCGCACGCCCCAAGGTTAGGTTGATGCAGTGGCGCACCCGAATTTCGACGCGATCCTGTTCGACGCTGGTGGCATCTTCCTGCTGCCCGATCCCACCATTCTCGGCCCGCTGTTGGCCTACCACCACGGCGATCCGTCGGTGAACGCCCACGTCAGGGCGCACTACGCGGGCATGGCTGCCAAGAGCGCAGCGGGCGCCCAAGAACGGTCCTGGCACGACTACAACCTGGCGTACGTGCGTGCCGTCGGTGTGCCCGAGGACGACGTCGAGCTGGCCGCGATGGTGCTCGAGCAGACCCGCAACGCGTGGACGTGGCGGTGGCCCATCGCCGACAGCGTCGACGCGCTCCGAGCGCTGCAGGAAGGCGGCGTGCCGGTCGGTGTGGTCAGCAACGCCAGCGGACAGATCGCGGAGGTGCTCGCCCGCAGCGGCGTCTGCCAGGCCGGCCCGGGCCCGCACACGCCCGTGAGGGTCGTCATCGACAGTCACGTGGTGGGCATCGCCAAGCCCGACCCACGCATCTTCGACGTCGCGCTCGAGCACTTCGACGGCATCGCGCGCGATCGCATCGCCTACGTCGGCGACTCGGTGACGATGGACGTGGGCGGCTCGAGGGCGGCCGGGTTGCACCCGATCCTGCTCGACCCGTTCGACGACCATCCCGGCGCCGACTTCGACCGCATCGTCAGCCTGTCGGAACTGGTCCCAGCCGCGGGTTGACCGGCGAGTCGACCGTGTCGCCGGGCTGCAGCCCGGGAAGCCAGGTCGCCAGATCGTGCGCCCGCTCGGGCGAGTCGGGTGGGGTGATCACCGCGCCGTCCTCGATGTAGATGATCGTCATCGCCACTCGCGGGTCGTCGGTGAGGTTCTCACCGGCACCATGGATGACCCACCCGTCGTGGAACGACGCGTCGCCCGCGGCCATGGGCACCGGGTTGGCGATGGAGAGCGATTCGCGTTCGATGAGCGCTGCGAGCCGCGTCTCGGATTCGTCGCTGATGGGCAACGACCCCAGATCGCCGAGCCGTTGCGAACCCAACGCGAAGCGCATCGTGCCCATGTCGGCAGTGCAATCGGTGAGGGCCATCCACATCGTCACCGTGCGCGCTCCATCGAGGGGCCAGTAGCGCTGGTCCTGATGCCACGGCGTGTGGCCCCCTCGGGCCTCCTTCACCAGCGCCTGGTCGTGGTAGAGCCGTACGGCCGGCACCTCCATCAACGACGCGGCCACCCCGGCGAATCGTTCGGAGAGAGTGAAGGCGCGGAACGATTCGTCGCGGGTCCACAGGTTGAACATCTGCAGGAACGCTCGGTCGTAGGTGGAACGCTCGGGGAGGTGCCCCAGGCGTCGGCGAGCGCGGTCGGCGTAGGGTTCGAGGATCTCGCGCATCGCGCCGAGATCCAGTCCCACACCCAAGCCGCGCACCACCGTGTGTCCGTCGTCGCGGAACTCCCGCACCTGCGCGGCAGTGGGAAACTCGTCCATCGGGCAGAGACTATGCGGATGGTCGACTCAACCCCGCCGAACGCTCCGGGCCGTCACGTCAGCGACCGATGGGCGGCGTGGCGTCGCGAGATCGATCTCGCCGAGTACCACACTCGCTGGGCGCGCATGGAGGCCGATGGCACGGCCGCTCATGGCGAGGCTGACCTCATCGCTGCGTACTCGCCGTCGTCGGTGCTCGACGCCGGGTGCGGCATGGGTCGGGTGGCCATCGAGTTGGCCCGCCGCGGCATCGACGTCGATGGTGTCGACCTCGACGGCGATCTGCTGGCGTACGCCCGACGCGACGCGCCGCAACTCGATTGGTACCACGACGACCTGGCCGCAATGACGTTGCCGCGCCGGTACGCGCTGGTGGCCATGCCCGGCGACGTGATGCTGTTCTGCGATGCCGGCGTGCGCGCCGCGATCGTCGCCAACCTGGCCGAGCACCTCGAGCCCGGAGGTGTGCTGGTCGCAGGGTTCGGTCTCGAGCGACGAGCGGATGCGATCACCCTCGTCGACTACGACGCGGCGGCCGAGGCATCAGGGCTGACGCTGGTGGAACGGTTCGCCACGTGGGAACGCGACCCGTTCGACGGCGGCAACTACGCGGTCAGCGTGCATCGCGCCTGAGCCGAGTCAGGCGTTGGCGTTGGCGACCAGCGTGCGCGCGATGACCTTCAGGCACAGCGTCTCGTCGGCGCCCTCGAAGATGCTCAGCACGCGGGCGTCGACGAACAGCCGCGACACGGTGTACTCCTCGGCATAGCCCATGCCGCCGTGGATCTGCATGGCCTCACGGGTGACCCACTCGGCGGCCTTGCACACGTAGGCCTTCACCATGGCCGCCTCGGACGTGCCCTCTCCCTTGGCCATCATGCGGGCCACCGCGTAGGAGAACTGGCGTCCGGCCTGCGTGAGCATGGCCATGCGGCCCAGCTTCACCTGGGTGAGCTGGTACTCGGAGATGGGCGAACCGAAGACTTTGCGGTTCTGGGCGTAGTCGACGGCGGCCTCGTACGCCGCCTGCATGACGCCGACCGCGCGCGCAGCGGTCTGCAGGCGGCCGTTCTCGAAGCCGGCCATCTGCAGGTAGAAGCCCTTGCCCAGCCCGTCGGCGCCGCCGACCAGGTTCTCGGCCGGCACCCACCAGTTCTCGAGGGCGACTTCGTAGCTGTGCATGCCGCGGTAGCCGATGGTGTCGATCGCTCGACCCTCCATCTTGCCGGTGGTGCCATCGGCCGTCGGGGTCTGCACGAACTCGAACCCGTGACCCTCGCCACGCGGCTTGGGCACGATGAACAGGCTGAGGCCACGGTGGGTCTTGGTGCGGTCTGGATCGGTGCGGGCCAGCAGCGCCAGCACGTCGCCGCGGGCGCCGAACGTGCACCACGTCTTGACGCCGTTGATGACGTAGCCAGGCTCGCCGTTCGGGCCGACGGCCTCGGTTGCGGTGACCTTGATGCCGGCCACGTCGCTGCCGTAATCGGGCTCGGTGACCGCAACGGCCGGCATGACCTCGGCGACGGCCAGTTTCGGCAACCACTCGTGCTTCTGCGCCTCGGTGCCACCCTTGACGAGCGCCCGGGTGAGGATTTCGGGACGGGTGATGAGCGAGCCACCGATGCCGAGCGAGCCGCGGCTGAGTTCCTCGGTGGCGACGACCATGCCGATGTACTCGCCGTCGCCTCCTTCGCTGAAGCCGCCGTACTCGGCCGGAACGCTGAGACCGAACGCGCCCATCTCGGCCAGCCCGGTGATGATCTCCTCGGGCACGTCGGCGTTCGTGCGGTGCACGTGTTCGGCGTGGGGCTTGATGACCTTCTCGGCGAACGAGCGGAACGTGTCGGCCACCATCTCGAACTCGTCGTCGAGGTGGCGCGGCCCGGGCGCTTCGGCCAGCGAGGCGATGAACTCGGGTGTGCGGAACTTCTCGAGGAACGGGTGTGCGTCGCGCATGGGTGCGGCGTCGAGGCCCCACATCTGCTCGCGGCCGGCGACCCGGGTGATCAGATCGTGGGCCATGTCGGCGGTGAACGCGCAGGTGATCGCGGCTTCCTGGCCACCCTTGCCGCCGTAGTCCAGCAGGGCCCGAGCGGTCTCGACCTGGGCGGCGGAGTGGGCGAGGTCGTAGGCAAGGACCTGGTGGACGTCGGGGCCACCGTTCGCCGCCAGATGGCGAACGCCCTTGCCCACGACGCCGGAAGCCAGCTCGATGACGTCGGCGGCGGCGGCGAGATCAGGATCAGGCAAGGGGGTGCTCATGTCCGGAACGTTACCCGTGGGTATCTGTGCGGGTCGAAACGTCCGCCGCCTTTCGGTGTGACGTCCGCCTAGGCTCTCGGCCATGCGGCTCTGCGTCTACTGCGGTTCGAACACCGGCAACGTGCCGGCCTTCGCCGCGGCGGCGCGCCAGTTGGGCGTGTCGTTCGCCAATCGCGGCATCGGGCTGGTCTACGGCGGTGGCAGCGTCGGGCTCATGGGCATTGCCGCCGACGCCTGCCTCGAGGCCGGGGGAGAGGTCATCGGTGTGATCACCGAGCAGCTCTACAGCGCCGAGGTGGCCCACAAGGGGCTGAGCCGGCTCGAGGTCGTGTCGAGCATGCACGAGCGCAAGGCGCGCCTCAGCGAGTTGGCTGACGGCTTCGTCGTGCTGCCCGGTGGGTTCGGCACCGTCGACGAGTTCGCCGAGATGCTCACCTGGAATCAGCTGGGCATCGTCGCCAAGCCGGTGGTGTTGTTCGACGTCGACGGCTTCTGGGAGCCGTTGCTGGCCTGGATGGACCGTGCGGTCGAGGACGGTTTCGTTCGCTCGTCGCACCGCATGCTGGCCCAACGAGCGCGCTCGGTCGACGACGCCATCGCCCTGGCCACCGCCCCGGTGCCTGAGACACCGCACAAGTGGCTCGACCGCGACGGGACGCCGGCCTATGGCGTCACCGGCCAGATCCCCGTCGTCAAGAGCTAGCCGCCGCGGTCGTGTCGTCGACCACCCATCGCACCAGGGCGGCAGCATCGGCCATCAGCGCGCTGGACGCCTCGCCCTGTTCGGCGTCCGCCCGGATGGTGAGCGCCGACCGCAGCACATCGTGGAACCGCTCGGGCGCGGTGGCGAGTCCGTACTCGCCAGCACCTCGCTTCGACGTCACGTCGCCCGTGAACGCCGTGTAGTGCAGACGCAGCGCACCCAGCGCGACCCACACGAACGACTCGCCGGCGAAGGCGCGGTCGGGCTGCTCGACGCACGCCCGCTGCACGTCGTCGGCCACGGACGACCAGTAGCCCTGCAGGTTGTCGACCACGAATCGCACCCTGGCCTCGGTGTCGGTGGGAATGCTCAACGTCTCGGGTGCCGGACCGCGGACGGTGACGCCGTAGGTGGCGAGCGTGTACCAGGTGACAGGGCTGATCTCGAAGCAGTCGCCGTCGTGGTGCAACTCACCGTGCAATGTCCACGGACGGTGCAGGCCCGTGGCCGGTTCGACCACCAGATCGCCCCACGCGAGATACGGGCCGTCAACGTGCGGAGCGGGCTGCTCCTCGGCGAGCAGCGCGTGGACGGTGCGCAGGGTGCCGTAGTCCTCGTCCGTGGCGGGCTCGGCGGTCAGGACCACCACGTCGATGTCGCTCGCTCCGGGTGTCCAGTCGTCGAGCGCGTACGAGCCGACGACGTACAGACCTTCCACCAGCGCCGGGTCGACCGAGTCGACGATCTCGAGATAGGTGCCGAGCGCCGTGGCGACGTCGGGTGTCGGGCCGTTCACGCCGGGGAACGTACCGGCTCGGGTGTACCTTCGGGCTTCATGTCCGGCATCGATCTCGACGTGGTGGCCTCGGTCGCCGACACCCTGTTCGCCCCCGACGCGCCCCACGGCTGCAGCCTGGCGCTGGTGGTGATGCAGGCGGGTGAGGTCGTCGCCGAACGCTACGGCACCCAACCCGACACGGTGTTCGGTCCCGGCGGGCCCGTCGCCCCCGACACCACGCTCATCTCGTGGAGCATGGCGAAGAGCATCACGCACGCGGCAGTCGGTGTCCTGGTGGGTGACGGTCTGCTCGATCCTGCGGCGCCGGCGCCGGTGCCGGCGTGGAAGGGCACCGAGAAGGAAGCCATCACGCTGCAACACCTGCTGAACATGCGCTCGGGCCTGCACTTCGTGGAGGACTACGTCGACCACGGCGTGAGCAATTGCCTCGAGATGCTGTACGGCGCGGGCGCGTCCGACATGGCCGCGTACGCAGCAGGGTTGCCGCTCGCGCACGAGCCTGGGACGGTGTGGAACTACTCGAGTGGCACCACGAACATCGTGGCGCGCATCGTCGGCGACGTCATCGGGAACGGCCGTGACGGCATGGACGCGTTCCTGCACGATCGGTTGTTCGGGCCCGCCGGCATGCACTCGGCGGTTCCGAAGTTCGACGATGCCGGTACGTTCGTCGGGTCGTCGTACGTGTACGCCACGGCCCGCGACTTCGGCTCGTTCGGCGAGCTGTACCGCAACGACGGCGTCGCCGCCGACGGCACCCGCGTCCTGCCGGCCGGTTGGCGCGACCACGCTCGTGTCCTCACCGCGCACGACCCGGAAGAACACCTCGGCTACGGGGCCCAGTGGTGGCTGCTGCCCGACTACCCGGGTAGCTACTGCTGCCATGGCTACGAGGGGCAGCGGGTGATCGTCATTCCCGACACCGAGCTCGTGGTCGTGCATCTCGGCAAGGTGCCCGTCGAGTTCGCGCCGGTCCTCGACGCCCAACTCGGCACCATCCTGCACTGCGCCACGATCTGATCGGCAGGCAAGTCCCTGCTGTCACGGGCAAACACCCCCACATCCAGCCCGCGCTCCATACACGTTTTGATGGTTCCTTTGCAGGCGGCATCCGAACCGCCCACGCCGCGGTGGTGATTGTTGACATGCAATACACGCATGGCTCGTCAGTTTTCCTGCTTGGCGGCATATCCAATACCGAACCCGAAACCCGTCCAATCCCTGGCGGGACTGTCGGTTTGTGCGCCGAACCACAATTTGGTGACCTGGCCTTCCTGCAGAGCTGTGGGCCCGATAACGGCCACCCGTTTCCAGTCAGCTTCAAGCTTCACGATGTTGACATCCGCTTCAACGAAGGAACGCCCATCGGTACTGGTCGCATGTGAAATGGCCACCTGCTCGAATCCGTCGGGATTATCCGGGCTATAAACAACATCGTGATAGAGATGAAACATCCCTTCGTCATCAACATAAACCATCGGAGTCGAATAGCCCCGATATTGGCTCGCGTCATATGAAGATGTCAGTGTGTAGACGGCGCCCTGTTGCTCAAAATTACTTCCATCTTGTGAGGTAGCCAGCAAGATTCCGAAGGGTGAACCATAGTCGGGATAGTTTGACCTCGCGCTTGCATAGTAAAGATAAAAGGTACCGTTGTGAAACACAACTCCGGGCTCGGCAGCCGTGTAAAACCCCCACTTTGAAAAGTCATCATGGGGGGTCAGAATGGGGTAAACTGCAACGCAACCATTTTCTTTAGCAATGAACGCACCATCAACATCACTCAAGACCAAAATTTTACAAATCAGCTTATTCACCCGATGGCTCTCGGGCTCGAACCC
>JANOET010000185.1:0-26956 GCA_031413415.1 Acidimicrobiaceae bacterium | reverse complement strand
CATCGCGGTCGTCATCGGGCTGTCCCGCACCGGAGCGGCAGCCTGGGGCGTTCCCGACGGCTTCGCGCCGGCCGACGCGGCGGCCGCAGTGTGGAACGTGACGAACTGGCATCTCATCGCCCTACCGGAAGCGCAGCTCTTCCGTCTGTTCCACCCACTCACCCACTTCTGGTCGCTCGCCGTCGAAGCTCAGCTCTACCTTGCGCTCGCCCTTGCGTCATGGCTGGTCGGCCGACGGCCGATGCGGCGCGCGTTGCTCGCCATCGGCGCCGCAAGCTGGACAGCGTCGATGATCCTCGCCGTTGTCGTCGATGGCTCGATGCGCCGCGAAGAGTTCGGAACCGACATCCGACTCGCGGAATTCGCCGCCGGAGTCCTGCTCGCCGTGGCCCTCCCCGCTGTGCGCAGGGTCGCCGCGCCACGTCGCTCGCTCTTCGACGGCATCGGGGTCGCGGCAACCGGCGCGTTCGTGGCGCTCGTGCTGCTCGCCTCACGAGACGACGCCTGGCTGGCGACCGGAGGCTACGCGCTGCTGTCGCTGCTGTGGCTGGCCTGGCTCGTGGCGGCGCTCGAAGGACGGCTGCTCCCCCGCCTCCTGGCGCTGCGCCCACTGGTGTGGCTGGGCACGATCAGCTACTCGCTCTATCTCGTGCACTGGCCGATCGTGCTGATGCTCAAGGACGACCGCCTCGCCACCGGGCGTTGGATCGGTATTGCCATACGGCTCGGTGTGTCGTTGCTCGTCGGGTTCGCCGTGCACGTCGCCGTGGAGCGCCCGCTCCGGCGCAACGTCGCAGCGCGCCCCACCCAGCAGGTACTCGCTGGCTGGTTCGCAGCGGCGGTCGCCGTCACCCTGCTCGGCGCGGTTCTGCTGAGCGGCTGACGCTCACCGCACCGGAGTGATGAACACCGCTGCCGGCTGGCCGATGATCAGCATCCGCGCCATCGCCGTCTGGACGGCGAACGGAAGCCGCGGGTCGAGCGACGCCCCGAACAGGTTCGTGTCCACCAGCGGCACCACGTCGTCGAGGCCCGCTGCGACGAGACCGTCGAGCACTTCCTGATGCAGCGTGTCGTACTCGGCCACCTCGTCGGGGGTGCGAAGGTCGATGTAGGCCACCTCGACGGCATCTGGTTCGGCGCGCCATTGGTCGATGTAGCTGCCGGTCGAGAGGTGGATCTCGGCGTCGGCCGCGTTTCGGTCGAGTACGCGCTGTGGCGTGACCGGCACGCGGAAGGTGGGGTCCACTCCGACGCGGAGACCCTGGCGTTCCAGCTCGTTCACCAGGCCGTACCCCTGAGAGCCGAAGAAGTAGGCATCGCTCCACGTCACCACGTACTGGCCGTCGACGCCGACCGCGGCCCCCGTGGAGGATCGCACCGCCTGCACGGTGGGCGAGACCAGCGCTCCGAGCGGGGCGGAAAGACGCGGTTCGGGTACCTCGGCGTCGGCGGCGGCGACCAACAACGAACCGAAGCTGAATGTCGCCAGCAGCGCGCCGGCGGCCACGGACCCGATCAACAGAGGGCGTCGCGACGCATCACCCCGCCAGCGGCGCAGCGCGACCACGTACGTCGCAGCCGACACGATGGCCATCGCCACCGTGACACTCCACGCCCAGAGTGTGAGGTAGTACCAGACCTTGCCGAAGATCCGCACGATCGACATCGTCTCCAGGGCCAGCGTCACCGCCAGTGTGGCGTGCAACCAGAGCAGCGCACGATGGCGCAGTCGCCAGGCCACGAACGCCGCACCGAGCCACACGAGCAGCATCACGATGCCGGGGAACACCGAACGCTCCGCCCCATAGGCGGCGTCGACGAAGCCGCCCGACCCGCCGCCGCCGAACACGGCGTGCCACACGTCGAGGTGGCGCAGCAACACCTTCAGTCCCTCAGTGACACCGATGGGCTCCTCCGGCGGGTTCATGAAGTGCTGCTGCAGCATGCGAATGTTGCCCGGGTCGCGCACGAGCTGATCGATCAACGGTGGGAGCCACAACACGAAACCGACGCCGATCGACCACAGCAGCGAGTTGCTCGCTCGCCGATCGCCTCGGCGCCACCGGACGACCGTGAGCAGGGCGCCGACACCGAACAAGCCGAGGCAGAGCAGCAGATACGGCACGTGCGTCTGCGCACAGAACGTGCCGGCGACGACCAGAGGTATGAGCATCCGGTGGTCGCCTTCGAACACCATCCACGCGGCCAGCACCACGACGGTCCACGCGACCAGCGGGAGGTACGGGTTCCACGGCTGTGACAGGACACCGATTCCATAGCCGCGCATCGCCACCAGGAGCCACACGCTCACCGCAGCGGCCAGCCACAGTCCGCCGCGCCGGAAGCCAAGTGCGACCGCCGTACCGACGGCCGCGATGTTCACGACGATCGCGCCAACCAGCATCGCCCACGCACTGGAGCCGAGCATTCGATATCCGATGGCCACCAGGTAGAAGCTCATCGGCCCCGGGTGGCTGCCCTGCTCGGGAAAGCGACCGATCCGACCGGGGAGACCGATGAGCGGCGTGTGACCGCCGAGCACGTCGCGCACGCGGAACTCGGTCATCGCGAGATCGAGCACCGGGAAGTACGCCCGGCCGCGCAACGCAACGGCGGCCACCAGCAACGGCAGACCTACGACGAACGCGGCGAGCAGCCCGATCTGCCACGCCCTCCACGCCGCGAGTCGCTGCAGGCCACGGCTCGGTTCGGTCACGACGGCTGCCGACGGAAGACGTCGCGAACACCCCAGCGCGTCACGAGGAGCATCGACTCGACGACGATCCGCCCGGACATCTTCGAGACTCCCTTTTCGCGATCGCGGAACAAGATGGGACTCTCGACGATGGTGGCACCGCTGCGTGCCAGGCGGCGGACCAACTCGGTGAGGAACGCGTATCCCTCTGCGGTGGTCCGACCGGGATCGGCGGTCTGCAGCGCCGTGGCGCGGTAGGCCCGGAATCCACTCGTGCAGTCGCGCACCTTCAATCGCAGCACGAATCCGGTGTATCGATTGCCCCAGCGCGACAGCAGGCGTCGGTGGGTGGGCCAGTCGACCGTGCCGCCACCCTCGACATAGCGCGAGCCGATGACCGCGTCGGCGCCGCCGCTCACGAGACCCACCATCGTGGGGATGACCGCTGGATCGTGCGAGAAGTCGCTGTCCATCGACACGATGACCTCGTATCCCTCGTCGAACGCGATCTGAAACCCGTGCCGATAGGCCGCGCCGAGGCCAGCCTTGCCGGCACGATGCAGCACCTTCACGTTGCCGAGTTCTGCGGCAGCGCCGTCGGCCAGCGCGCCGGTGCCATCAGGACTGTTGTCGTCGACCACGAGGATGTCGGCGTCGGGGGCAGCACTGCGGACGGCTCGGAGGAAGTCGACGATGTTGTCGGCCTCGTTGAATGTGGGGACGACGACCAAGGTGCGCACGGGCAGCCAGAGTAGCCGCAGCGGTACCGTCGAGGGGGTCCGATGCTGTCGTAGGCTCATCGCCCGTGGACCTGAAGGAGCGCGAGCAGCACACGCAACGACACCCGTGGGAGGTTGCTCGAGCCCGTCACTTCCGACGACTCGTCGCCGACGCCTTCCCGGCGCCGCCCACCAGCGTCATCGACGTGGGCTCAGGCGATGGGTGGTTCGCGGAGCAACTGCGGCAAGACCTGGCCCCTGGGTCGTCCGTCATCTGCTGGGACGCCCACTACGACGACGCCGATCTTGCCGAGTTGCTCCCCGAGGGCATCCGTCGCACCGTCACGGCACCCGATGACCCAGCGCAATTGGTCCTCGCGCTCGACGTGCTCGAGCACGTCGAGGACGACCGTGGCTTCGTCACCGAGCAGCTCGCCCCTCTGGTCGCGCCGGGCGGCCTCGTGATCGCGAGCGTCCCCGCCCACCAGTCGCTGTTCACCAGCCACGACATCGCCCTCGGCCACCACCGCCGTCACGATGCGGCCAGCCTGCGTGCGCTCCTGTCGCCCGCGTTCCAGATCGTGCACGAGGGTTCCCTCTTCACCAGCCTGCTCGCGCCTCGCACTGTGACGGCCCTGCTCGAGCGGCTCCGGCCGCCGGAAGGCTCGCCCACGGTCGACTCTGCATGGCGACGAGGCAGCCTCGTCAGCCGATCCATCACCGCCGTCCTCGATGCCGATGCCGCGCTCGGTCGACGTCTCGCCGACCGCTCGTACCGGCTTCCGGGGCTCAGCGTGTGGGCCATCTGCGCACCGAGGACGGACGAGTGAGCGCCTGCCCCACCAGCGTCATCGTCGTTCCCTGCTACAACGAAGAGCACCGGCTCGACGTGGACCAGGTCGCCGAGCTCTGCTCTGGCACCGGCAGTCGCGTCCTGCTCGTCGACGACGGTTCCACCGACGGCACATGGGCGGTGCTCGCCCGGCTGGCCGCCGAGCACGACGGCATCGACGCCCTGCAGCTCGGCCGGAACCGGGGCAAGGCCGAGGCGGTTCGCCGAGGCCTGCTCGCCGCCGCCGAAACCGGGACGCCGCTCGTCGCGTTCACCGACGCCGACTTCGCCACCCCGGCGCGCGAAATGATCCGACTCGTCCACCTCGCGGCAGCGGAGCAACGCCCCGTGGTCATCGGTGCGCGGGTGAGTCTGCTCGGTCATCGCATCGAGCGGAGCGAACTCCGCCACTACACCGGCCGCGTCTACGCCACCATCACGAGCATCGTCCTCGGCTTCGGCGTGTACGACACACAGTGCGGCGCCAAGGTCTTCGCGAACGGACCACTGCTGGGCTGCGCCCTTGCGACACCCTTCGTGGGCCGGTGGTCGTTCGACGTCGAGTTGCTCGGTCGTCTCGCCGTGCACGGCACCGACCGATTCCTCGAGGTGCCGTTGAACGAGTGGCGCGACGTCGGCGGGTCGAAGCTCAGCGTCACCGACTCGGTCCGCAGCACCGTCGAACTGCTGGCGGTGCGCAACGCTCTGCGCCGTTATCGCGCCGCTATGCCCCGCTGAGCGCGAGTTCGATCAGCACCACCGTCACCGTTACCTCGTCGGCGCTCACCGCCTGGGCCAACAGCGTCTCCCCCGCACCGAGTCGCTCGGACGCCAGTGCTCCTTCACGGACCTGCAGTGAGTACCGCTCGTCGTTGCGGCGTCGGCGATGCTCGCCCAGCTGCCGGGCGAACGAATCGTCTCCGGCGCGAATGGGCTGACCCGCTTGCGTGAGCGCGGCGAGCACGGGACCGCTGTACGGCTCTGCGAAGCCCAGGGTGGAACCGTCGAAGTACGTCGGCCCGGGAAGACGAACCTCGTCGAGCTGGTCCATCAATGATCGGATCGCACCGTTGGCCGCACGCGATGCCGACGGGCCGAGGTCGCTCTCGTGCGCCGGAATGTTCCCGAGCGCGAACACACCCAGCAGCGCGAGTGTCGCCACCTGTCGAACTCGAATGGGCACGCGGCCGCGTACGAACTCGACGTCGACCGCGTTGACGAGGGCCAACGTGGTGACGACCCCGATGGGCCACAGCCATCGCAGTTGGTGCGGCGCCAGACCGATGACCCCCGCAGGCATCACCATCGTGGTGGCGATGGCGCCGACGACGGCTGCAGCGCTCACCACGAGGAGCGCCGTCGACCAACGCTCGCGGCGGCGCACCATGCACCAGGTGGCAACTGCGATCGCGACGACCAGGAGCAGCAGCGCAACGATTGCGCCGGCCAGTTCGACGATGCCGGACGGCCTCAGGTCACCGTCTGGCGAGTAGGGGGTGAACCGGACCGAGTCGGTGAACGATGACCGCAACCACCACGGCGGCATCGCGACGACCTGGGCCACCAGACGAAACCCGAGACGCAACCCGAGCGGATCGTCGGTCGACGACTGTGCGCGCAGGATTCGCGACATGTTCCCCTCGCCCGAACCGAAGAGCTGTTCGAGCAGCGGCTGGAGCCACGACAGTGCCCCCACGGCAGCGGCCACCGCAACCCCGCGGCGCCATCCGTCGCGGCCATCGGCACGACCGTGGTCCATCGCGACCGCGCTGGCGATCGCCACGGCCAACAGCCCCACCACCAGGTAGGCGAAGCTCAGGTGGGCGCCCATCACCATGTTGCCGATTCCGACCGCCCACGCGAGCGAGCGCCAGCGGCCACTCGCCACGGCGACGGTGCACGCCATGAACGCCAGGAACGGGAGCACCAGATTGTGCGGCTGCCAGATGTCGGTGAGCATCTCGCTCCCCAACGTCCATGCCAGACCGCCGGCCGCCACCGCCATCAGCGCCTCACCACGGCGACCCCCGGCGACGAGTCCCTGCCGCACCGCGACGACGATCGCGGCGATGTTCAGCGCCGCCGCAGCGAGAATCGATCCGACCGTGACACCGAACGGCTTGACGAACAACGACAGCGCGTCGAAGTGCAGCGGCGACGGATTGTTGAACTCGACTCCCGTCGACAACGAGGCCGACGTCCACGTGCCGAACCACGGATGGTCGGCGCTGAGCACATCGTTCGCCCGTAGGGCGATGAGCCCGTTGTCGCCGAGTGGCACCCGGTGCGCTGCGAGCGAGCGCACCGCGGCGACCAGCACGGGAATCACCACCAGGGCGAGCGTCACGGCCGACCGCCGGTCGGGTCGCCAGGCAGTCAAACGGTCGCGCACGGGCGGCGAGCCTACTGCGCTCATCCAGCCTGCTCTCCGATGGCGCGCCACGGCTACGATGCCGTTGCCCATGCCCTCGTCGTCGCTCAAGGTCCCCGCACAGCCGGTCGTCGGAACATTTGCCGAACGACTCCTCGTCGCCGACCTTCCCGACCTGCTACCCGCTCGCCGCCGCGAGGTGGTCGGCTTCATCGCCCACCGCGTCGACTCGCTGCCCAGCTTCACTCGTTTCGGCGTGCTCGCCATCGGTTCGGTGTTCCACCTTCTCGTCGCCGTCCCGGGTGGCTGGAGCGCTGCGGTCGTGCTCATGAAGCTGCCGCTGCCATTCGTCGGCGAATATCCCCGGCTGATGCGGTCGCTCGGCTTCGCGTACGTCTGGGAACACTGGCCGAGTACGACGCCCAGCGGGGCCGACCCAGGGGTCGGCGCATGATCGCGCAGGCCGCCACGGCAGCGATGGAAGCCGACGTGCTCGTCATCGGCAGCGGAGCAGGTGGGGCCACCACGGCCACCGTGCTGGCTGAGGCCGGACTCGACGTGCTCGTCGTGGAAGAGGGCAGCTGGGTCGAACAGGGGGCCGTGGTCCCCTTCTCGCTCGAGCAGATGGACCAGCAGTACCGCGCCGGTGGTGTGACCGTCGCCCTGGGCATGCCGTCCATCGCCTACACCGAGGGGCGCTGCGCGGGAGGCGGCACCGAGGTCAACAGTGGCCTGTACTGGCGCCCTCCCGGCGAGCTGCTCGAGCGCTGGCGACGCGAGTTCCGAATCCGCGACTTCGAACCCGACGACCTGTTGTCGATCGCCGACGAGGTCGAGACTGCGATCAATGTGCGAACCGTGCCCAACGGCTACAGCGCGCCCAGCGAAATGCTACGCGACGGCGCCGCCGCGCTGGGCTGGCAGCACGGCGAGGTGCCGCGCTGGATGACCTATCCGAAGGGCGACGACGCCTCGAAGGGCGAACGCCAATCGATGACCCGCACGTACCTGCCCCGCGCGGTCGCGGCAGGTGCCCGATTGGTCACCGGCTGCCGCGTCGACCGGCTCGTCCTCGACGGATCGAACGCCACCGGGGCACTCACCACCCTGGCCGACGGCACGCCCGGCCGCATTGCGTTCCGCGACGTGTTCGTGTGCGCCGGCGCGATTCAGACGCCGGCGCTCCTGCAGCGTTCCGGGGTGCACGGCCACATCGGCCGCACGCTGGCGGTGCACCCCACCGTGAAGCTCGCCGCCCGCTTCCGCGACGAACTCAACGTCCCCGACGACGTGCCCGTGCACCAGGTGAAGGAGTTCGCACCACACCTGTCGTTCGGCGGTTCAGCCAGCAACCCGGGACTCGTCGCGCTCAGCCTGCTCGACCAGTGGAGCACCTTTCGCCACCACGTCACCGACTGGAAGCGGATGAGCGTGTACTACGCCGCCATCACCAGCGAGGGGCGCGGCCGGGTCATGTCGTTCCCGCGGATGAAGGACCCCGTCGTCACCTACCGGCTCACCCATCGCGACCGTCAGCTGCTGCGCAGCGGACTCGCCCGCCTCACGCTCCTCATGCTCGAGGCCGGGGCCGACGCAGTCTTCCCCTCGTTCAAGGGTGCCCCGGTCGTGCGGAGCCGACGCGACGTGGCCACGATGCAGCAGGCGTTCCGCGCCTCGAAGGCCACCGTGATGACCGTCCACCTGTGCAGCACCGTCCCGATGGGCGAGGTCGCCGACCGATGCGGCGCCGACTCGTTCGGTCGCGTGCACGGCATGCACAACGTGCACGTCAACGACGCCTCACTGCTGCCCACCGCACCCGGCGTCAACCCGCAGGCGTCGGTGATGGCCTTCGCCATCCGCAACGCGCGACACTTCGCCGCCACTGGAGGAATCCGTGCCTGATCGCTCCATCGAACGCTGGGCTGCGCCCCACACCACCGTGGTCACCGGCGCGAACGGCTGGCTCGGCCGAGCGCTGATCCACCGTGTGCTCTCCGACCCCGGCCGTGTCCGGCTGCGCCTGCTCGCCCACAGCACCGCCGACGGTGCCGCGCTGCAGCAGTTCGTCGGCACCCGCGACCGGGTCGAGATCGTCATCGGCGACATCGCCCGCGCCGACACCGCCCGGCGATTGCTGCACGGCGTCGGCGCCGACGCCGATGTGCTGCACACCGCCGGCATCATCCATCCGAAACGAATGCGCCAGTTCACCGATGTGAACGTCAACGGCACCCGCCACATCGCCGAAGCAGCCACCGACGCCGGCATCCGGCGCCTGGTTCACGTGTCGTCGAACAGCCCGTTCGGCACGAACTCACACCGCGCCGACACGTTCCGCGCCGACGAGCCCTACAACCCGTACCTCGGGTACGGCAGGAGCAAGATGCTCGGTGAGCTCGCGATCGGCGAAGCCGCGGCAGCAGGCCTCGACACCGCCATCGTTCGCCCGCCTTGGTTCTACGGCCCGTTCCAACCACCGCGGCAGACGACGTTCTTCCGCATGGTCCGAGCCGGCAAGTTCCCCGTCATCGGCAAGGGCGACCAGCGTCGCTCGATGGTCTACGTCGACAACCTCGTCGACGGGCTCCTCGCCGCCGAGCTCACGCCCGCTGCCAAGGGCAACGGATACTGGATCGCCGATGCCCGCGCCTACAGCGTCGACGAGATCGTCGAGACCGTCGGACGCGCCCTCACCGATGAAGGCCTCGGCGTGAAGCCACCCACCACGCGGCTGCCGGTGTTCGCCGCACGCGTCGCCGAGACCGGCGACCGGTTGCTGCAGGCCGTCGGCGTGTACCAACAGCAGTTGCACGTGCTCGGCGAGATGGGCCACACCATTGCGTGCGACATCAGCCGCTCCACCGCCGAGATCGGCTACGAACCTCGGGTCGAACTGTACGAGGGCATGCGTCGCAGTATCCGCTGGTGCCTCGAGAACGGACTCGAACTGTGACGGTCAGTCTCGTCACGGGAGGCAGCGGCTACTTCGGGTCCCTGCTCGTGCACCGACTCGTCGCTGCAGGACACGACGTCCGCGTACTCGACCTGAACGACGCCGACGACCGACCGAGCGTCGTCGACATCGTCCTCGGCGACGTGCGCGACCCCGAGGTCGTGGCCACCGCGCTCGACGGCATCGACGTGGTCTTCAACAACGTCGCCCAGGTGCCCCTCGCCAAGGACCACGAACTCCTCCGTACGGTCAACGTCGATGGGACGGCCCTGCTGCTCGCCCACGCCCAGCGCGCCGGCGTACGCAAGGTGGTGCACACCTCGTCCAGTGCCGTGTTCGGCGTCCCTCGCGAGAACCCGGTGCTGCCGTCCACCGTGCCGTCCCCGGCCGAGGAGTACGGCCACGCGAAGCTCGCCGCGGAGTGGGCCTGCCTCAACGCCGTACGCGACGGGCTGGACGTGTCCATCGTCCGGCCACGCACCATCCTCGGGCATGGCCGTCTGGGCATCTTCGGCATCCTCTTCGAGTGGATCGCCGACGGTGCCGACGTGTTCGTCCTCGGCGACGGCTCGAACCGCTACCAGTTCGTGCACGCCGACGACCTGGCCGACGTCTGCATGCTGGCTGGCGACCACGCCGGTCCGGCCGTGTTCAACGCCGGCACCGACCGATTCGGCACGATGCGCGAGTCACTCGAAGCGCTCTGCACGCACGCCGGAACGGGATCGAAGGTGCGGTCGCTGCCCGCCGGACCTGCCTCGCTGTGCATGAAGGCCGCTGCCGGTCTGCACCTCGCCCCGTTCGCCCCGTACCACTGGTTGATGTACAGCAAGTCGCTGTGGTTCGACATCGAGCACGTCCAGCAGGCCCTCGGCTGGCAGCCGAAGTACTCGAACGTCGAAGCCCTCGCCGACAGCTACGAGTGGTTCCTGCGCAACCGGGCCGACGTCGCCGGCACGGGCCGCAGCCACCACCGCACCATCGCCAAGCAGGGGGCCCTCAAGGCCCTCAAGACGGCGACCCGGATGCTCCCCGGCTGACCCGCGCGAACTCAAGTTCCTCGAGACGCCCTGGCCACGACCTCATCGTGCAGGCCCTGCAGGACACCGCGAGCCGATGCCTCCCAGGTCAGCGTCCTGGCGCGAGCCAGCGCCGCAGCGGCCAACTCGTCACGGCGAGGGCGGTCGAGCAACAGGTCGGCCATGGCGTCGCCCAGCCGGTCGAGTGGCACCAGCACACCCGTGGTGCCGTCGATCACGCTGCTCTGATGACCGTTGATGTCGGTGGCGACGCACGGTGTGCCGCACGCCGCCGCTTCGGTGAGCGTCAAGCCCCACCCCTCGGCCAGTGAGGCGCTGGACACCAGCCACGACCGGCGGTACAGATCGATGAGCTCCTCGTGCGACAGTCGCCCGGCCAGATGGATCCAGTCGTGGGCTCGGTGTCCCGCGATGCGCGCCTCCAACACCGGTCGCAGCGGACCCTCGCCCACGATGACGAGCTGCAGATCGGGGACGCGACGCTTGGCCACCACGGCGGCTTCGATGAGCTGATCCTGGCGCTTCACCGGGGCCAGGCGCCCGACGCAGACCACGGTGGGCACGTCGGCTCGAACGCCACCAGGCTGGAACATCTCCTCGACACCGTTGTTCACGGCGATCACCCGCGAGGCCGGAAAGCCGAGCTGCAGCAACTCGTCGCGTGTCGCGTCGCTCGGGGTCATGGTCAGGGTCCGGCGATAGAACGGCGGCGCGAACCGCGCCTCCATCGCCCGACCCAGGAACGCGAGCGGACCGGGAAGCAGCTGATTCCACATCGGGCCGTGCACGTGATGCAAGAACGTGATGCGCGGCTTGCGACACCACAGCGGACTCATCCACGGGACGCCGTTCCAGATCTCGACGAGCGCGTCGTACGAGCCCGCATGCGTCACCTCCCAGGCCACGCCGCGCGGAAACACGGTGTACCGGCTTCCGCGTCGAACGACGTCGTAGCCATGACGTGTCGCCAGGTCGGGGAGGCCCACGGCGAACGACGTGCGATGCGTCACCTGCAGCCCGGCCTCGGCCCAACGACGCATGAAGTGGTCGGCGTGCACCTCCGAGCCGCCGGCATCGGGATCGTCGAGGTCGCGCCACGCCAACACGTGGACGCGCCGACAGCCGACCGAACGCATCGAGTCGGCGAGTTCCTGAATCGTCGGGGGTGCCGGCGGGAGCGTCATGCGGGGTGGAACGCTACCGAATGGAGGGCCGAGTCAGTAGCATCGCCACCCGTGACCGACCCCAGGGCCGACCTGCCCTTCGTCCTCGGCGGCAGGCTCCGCTTCGCCGTGCAGCGCCGTGCGGTGCTGTCCCTCGCCTTGGTCCTCGTCGTCATCGCGATCCGGGTACGCGGCCTGTTCCTCTCGACCGGGAGTTCTATGGAAGAGGGCTTCATGCTCGTCTTCCCGAAGCGACTCCTCGCCGGTGACGTGCCGAACGTGGACTTCCTGCACCTCTACGGCCCGTTCTCGCTGCACGTCCTCTCGGGCTGGTACACCGTGCTCGGCTACACCCTCGAGGCGCAGCGTGTCTTCGGGCTGCTGCAGCACCTCGGCATCGTGTTCGCGCTCTACACGCTCGCGCGGGCGTGGGGGCACCGCACAGCGGTCATCACCGCCGTCACCGTCACCCTGCTCGTCCTCACCCCCATCGGGCTGTCCGCGTTGGCCTGGGAGGGCGGCATCGCCCTCGGCCTGTGGAGCATCGTGTTCGGCGTCCGGGCCCTGCACACCGGCGACCGCCGGCGTCGCGTCGCGCTGGTCATCGCGGGCCTCCTCACCGGGTTCGCGCTCGGTTACCGCCCCGATCTCGCCCTGGCCCTCGGCCTCGGGCACGGCTGGTTGCTGTGGCGCCATCATCGCGGCCACGTGGAGGCCTGGAAACCGCTCACGTTCGGGCTGGCCGTCGGCCTCATCCCGATGTTCGTACACCTCGCGATGGCCGGCATCGGCCCGAGCGTGCAGGGCATGTTCATCGATCCTGTGTTCCATCTCCGTCCCGGTCGCGAGCTCCCCCGGCCTCCCAGCTTCGATCAGCTCGACGGCGCGCTGCAGGCCGTCGCCGAGGGCCCACTCGACGCACCGTGGTGGAGGTTCCCCGCGATGGCCGCGAACCACCAGTTGTTCTTCTGGTTCTGGGTCGTGGTCATCGTCGCGCTCGCCCTGCCGATCATCACCTGGCTGCTCGCTCGCCGCCATGGGTGGAGTACGCATCTCACGGTCCTGATGGGCGCCTCGCTCTTCGGACTCGGCATGCTGCCCCAGGCGATGCAGCGCCCCGACAGCACTCACCTCGCCTGGGGGTCGTGCGTGTCGTTCGCGCTGCTCCCCTGCCTGGTCGTCGAGCTGCTCTCGCGACGCGAACAGCGCGGGCCGACGACCCGCCATGCCCCGCTCGTCGCCGGTGCCGTGGTGGGGCTGGTGATGTTCGTCATCTGCCCCTTCTTCACCTACCGCTACTACCTGCTGCAGTCCCGCATCTCGGTCGGCAACAAGCCGGGTGGGTTCGAGGTCGAGCGTGACGGCCGCCGATTCTACTTCGGCAACGCCGCCCTACAGATGGCGAGCCAGGCCGCCATCGACGACCTCGACGGGTGGATGCAGCCCGGCGAACGGCTGGTCGTCGGCCCCGCCGACCTGAGCCGCACCATCTACAGCGACGTCGCCTTCTACTACCTCTTTCCCGAATTGGTGCCGGCCACCTACTTCATCGAGATGGACCCCGGCCTGGCCGACCAGGAGGGTTCGAGCCTCGCCGACGACGTCGCCTCGGCCGACTGGCTGATCCTCACCAACTTCTGGACCGGATGGTTCGAGCCCAACGCATCGATCCTGTTCGGGAGCGATGCCCCCAACCAGGTGGTTGCCGATCAGTTCTGCCTCGTCGGCGACTACGAGAACGCGCTGGTCATGCTGTATCAGCGTTGTACGGAGGGCGACGGCATCAGCCCAGCGGGTATCGGCATCGGCACCGACCGTCGGGCCGATTTCGAACGCGAACTCGCCGAGCGCGGGCTGGATTAGTTGATCGGGAGTCGGCGCCACACCGGTCCGGGCAGGTGGCGCAGCACCGAGAACACCACCCGCAGGATTCCGGGCGCCCACACCGTGCGACGACGGCTGCGCAACCCCTTCGCCGTCGCCTCCGCCACCTTCTCCGGCGTGGTCGAGAACGGTGCCGCCTGCATGCCTTGCGTCATCGCCGAGTGGACGAAACCCGGCCGAACGACGAGCACGTGCACGCCGTCGGCAGCCAGACCATCGCCGAGGCCTTGGGCGAATCCGTCGATCCCGGCCTTCGTGCCGCCGTACACCGGATTGGCCTTGCGTACCCGCTCGCCCGCAACGCTGCTCAACATCACGATCGCACCGTGCCCCTGACCACGCATGCGGTTCGCCACCGCGATGGTGGCCGTGATCGTGCCAGTGAAGTTCACCTGTGCCACGGCAGCCGCCGAGGCGGTGTCCTTCGCAGTCACCTCGCCGTCACCCAAGAGCGCGAACGCCACGATGGCCACGTCGATGTCGCCGTGCTTGGCGGTCACATCGGCCACGAACAGGTCATGACTCGCCGAGTCGTTGCCGTCGAACTGCACGACGTCGACCGTCAGGGCATCGTGGCGCAGCCCCGCCGCCGCCTGCTCACCCTTGTCGAGGTGGCGGCACGCCAGCACCACCGTGCGGGCTGCCGGACTGAGCAGTTCGCGGACGATCGCGAGGCCGATGTCGCTGGTTCCACCGAGCAGCAGAATGGTCTGCGGTTCGCCGAGTGCGTTGTCCATGGGGTGATGCTCCGTCAGTCAGTGAGGTCGAGTCGGCGCGACAGATCGCTCTGCCACACGCCGTGCGGATCTGCCGCGTTGCGGGTTGCCTTCCACTCGTCGAGCCGTGGATAGCCGCGCCGAATCGCTGCCGCGGTGGTGTGCGCGTCCTTGGCGAGGTAGTGACGTCCACCTGCGTCGAGCACCACTCGGTCGAGTCCGTGCAACAGGTCGCCGAGACCGCGTGACGCCCCCGGAACGTCGAGGGCCAGCGTCCATCCCGGCGCCGGGAAGCTGAGGGGCGCAGGGTTACCGGCACCGAACCGCTTGAGGACGGCGAGGAAGCTCGCCGCACCACTCGCCGAGAGACGCTCGATCACGGTGCGCATCGCGTCCTCCTGACCGAACGGCACCACGAACTGATACTGCACCATGCCCTTCGAGCCGTACAGACGGTTCCACGAACCGACCAGATCGAGCGGATGGAAGAACGCGCCGATGCCCTGCAGTTCGCCCTCACGATGCTGCGGCGCCTTGCGGAACCAGACCTCGTTGAACGCCGCAACGGTGGCGTGATTGAGCACCCCCATCGGGGGGACCAACGGCGGAACGGCCAGCAACTGGCGCGGACCGTAGGCGAAGGGCTGGACGGCCTCCTTGGGACCCAACTGGTCGAGCCGGGCGTGATCACCGCGGGTGAGCACGCTCCGACCGAGACTGCTGCCCTTCGCGACGAGATCGATCCAGGCGACGCTGTACCGATAGTCGTCGTCGCCGTCGCGCATCGCGGTGAACAGCGCCTCCAGGTCGGGGATGCGAGTGGTGTCGACCGACATGCGGCTGCTCTCGATGGGCAACAGACGGATGGTTGCATCGAGGATGACGCCCGTCAGCCCCATTCCACCAACGGTCGCCCAGAACAGTTCGGGCTGCTCGTCGGGCCCGACCACGACGACGGCACCGTCGGCGAGCAACAGCGTGATCCGCACCAGGTGGTTGCCGAACGAGCCCTCGACGTGATGGTTCTTGCCGTGGATGTCGCTGGCGATGGCCCCGCCGATGGTGACGAAGCGCGTCCCAGGCGTGACCGGGACGAACCAGCCCCGCGGCACGATCACCCGCAAAAGGTCGTCGAGGTTCACGCCGGCGGGCACCGTCACCGTGCCGTCGGCAGGCTCGAGCACAGCCTGATGCGCGGCGCCGAGCAGGCGCATCACCAGTCCGCCTGCGTTCTGGGCCGCGTCGCCGTAGCTACGTCCCAGACCGCGCACCACGGCACCGCGTGGTCCCGCTTCCTTCACGGCCGCGGCGACCTCGTGATTGGGGAGCTCGAGCACCTCGGCCACCGTGGCGTTGGTGCGTCCCCACCCCGTGAGCGAACGACGGATCTGCATCGGCACGTCTGTCAGTATGGCCACTCGGGATCACGCCCGGTGATCGCCTTCAGGACTCCACCGAGCTTGACCGTGATGAGCACCTTGAGCAGCAGGTTCTTGGCGAACCACGGCAACTGCGCCGCGAGACGCAGTGCGTTCGTCACTCGGCTCTTCGGCGTGCCATCGAGATCGGCGCGAAACTCGGTGAGCGAGCGCGCGCGCCCGACGTACCGGAACCGACCGTCGAACATCAACTCGCGCACGATCGCCAGCGTCACGCCGAGCGACGAGAACGAATCGTGGATCAGCATCGTGCCGCCTGGAGCGACACGCGCGCCCCAATCACGGATGTCGGCCCGGGCTGGCGCGTAGCGGTGAGCTCCATCGATGTACAGCACGGCGACGTCGCCGTGCACCTCGTCGTGGGCCACATCGCTGAACGCGCGCACATGCCGTACCCGGTCGGCCACTCCCGCGGCGGCGAGGTTCGCGTTGAACTTCTCGTGGTCGGTGGCGGCTGCGTCGGCATACCCCTCGATCTCCTGCGGGCCGCGATCGTTCCCTGCGTGGGGATCGATCGCCACCACCGGCACTCCGTCGTGCGCCGCGCTCGCGAGCACGATGGTGCTGCGGCCCTGGAAGCTCCCGATCTCGACGATCTGGTCGCCCTTTCGAGTGGCCGCGCCGGCGCGGTACAACCGCTCGGCCTGGTCGGGGCTCATCCATCCCTGTACCTCGCTCACCTGCGCGAGTGCTTCGCCGAACGTGCGCATGCTCAACCGACGTACACCCCCAGGCCGAACACGACGGCCCACAGCAGGCCGAGCACCTGCAGGGTGCGATCGGCGACGAAGATCTCTTCCGGTGCTGCGCCGTGACCCTGTTCGAGGATCAACGTGTAGCGAAGAAGTGCGGTGACCATCGGAACGATCGACAGCTCGTAGAACGGCCAGGTCGAGCCGCTCACCTCCTTGGTGTCGAACGCCCAGATGCAGTACGTCACCAATGTCGCTCCCACGCTGACCGACAACACGATGCGCAGGAATCCCATCGTGTAGTCGTCGAGCGACGCGCGGGCAGCGCCGGCATGATCGCCGTACTCGCGCAACTCCGCATAGCGCTTGCCGGTGACGATGAACAGCGATCCGAACGAGGTGCACAGCAGGAACCAGGTGCTCATCGGCACGTCGGTGGCCACGGCACCGGCGATCGCGCGGAGAACGAACCCGGCAGCAACGGCCACCAGGTCCACCACTGCGACATGTTTCAGTGCCGTGCTGTAGGTGGTGGTGAGCACGATGTAACCGAGTGTCACCAGACCCAACTGCCAGCGAACGGCAAAGCCCAGGCCGATCGCTGCAACCAGCAGCAGGCTGCCGACCACCTTCGCGGTCCCCAACGGCACGGCACCGCTGGCGATTGGTCGCGACCGCTTCACCGGATGGGTGCGGTCGGCCTCGATGTCGTGGATGTCGTTCCAGTAGTAGGTGCCGGCACTCGCCATGCAGAACGCGATGAACGCCAGCACGGTCTTCAGCAGCACGTCGCCGTGCGTCAGTTGGCCCGCTGCCGCCGGCGCCGCGAACACCAGCACGTTCTTGACCCACTGCTTCGGCCGAGCCTCCTTGAACAGCGCGCGGATCACGACGTGTACCCGGCCGGGACCGCAGTCACGGTCATGTCCTTCACGAAGAGTGGGTGATCGGCACGCGCGAGCAGCTCACGGTCGCCGCTGCTGTCGCCGTAGGCCCACACCGTGGCGTCGCGAAGACCACTCGCAGCGAGCCATGCATCGAGCCGACGAACCTTCTCGGCCGCGCGACAGTTGGCACCCTGCAGGCCATCGCCGAACTGTTCCCCCTGCTGCAGCGGCTCGGCGCACAGCACCTCGTCGACTCCCAACCTGCGACCCAAAGGCCGCAGGTACGGTCCGAGCGATGCCGAGACCAGGACGATGCGATGGCCCATGCGCTGGTGCCAGCGCAGCCGCGCCACCGTGTCCGCACGCAACCAATCGGATGCCACCTCGTCGGCGAACGCTTCGCCCAGTGCCTCCACGTCGTCGACCTTCCGCCCGCGCAGCACCCCGCCGACGACCAGTTCCTTGAATCGGTCGCGATCTCGGTGCCACGCGGCACCGAACGACGCCGAGGGCCTGCGCACCATCGCTGTGGTCACCCCACCCCAGCCGCCGACCCGCAGCAGAAACGGCCGAACGCAGTCGCGCACGGTCAGGGTTCCGTCCACGTCGAAGGCGGCGACCTCGGCGCGGGAAACCTCGCCGGTCAACGGAGCCCCTCGATCATCGACCAGAAGTCCGGCCAGCTCTTGCTCACCACATCGGGATCCTCGACGATGATGCCACTCGCCCCCAGGCCGACGAGCGCGAACGCCATCGCGAGACGATGGTCATGATGCGTCGCCAAGGTCGCGGTGTGGGGACGACTCTGCCGCACCACCAATCCGTCGCGGTTGTCGGTGGCATCGATGCCGGCCCGCCGCAGTTCGACGCACAGATCGGTGAGCCGATCGCTCTCCTTGTGACGAATGAAGCCGACGCCGTGGACGTCGGTGGTGCCCTCGGCGAACGCCCCGACGGCAGCCAGGGTCGGCACCAGGTCCGACAGGTCGACCATGTCGATCTCGATGCCCTTCAGCGTCCCGTGCCGGGACACCGTGGTGCCGGAATCGTCCTGACGCACCGTGCAGCCCATTCGAGCCAGCACGTGACAGAACGCCGCATCACCTTGCAACGACGCATGGGTGAGGCCCGGCACGCGCACGGTGCCGCCGCAGATGGCGGCGGCGGCCAAGGGATAGCTCGCCGAGCTGGCATCGGGTTCGATCGCGAACTCGCGGGCGACGTAGCGACCGGGCGGAACGATGATGATGCGATCGCCCAACTCGACACCCGGCACGCCGAACTCGGCCATGACGGCCGCCGTGATGCGCACGTAGGGGCGCGACACGAGCGGCGTCGTCAGCACGAAGCGAAGGCCGTTCGGGAAGTACGGGGCGATGAGCATCAACGCGGTCAGGTACTGGCTGCTGATGTCGCCTCGGAGTGTCACCTCGTCGAGCGTCACGTCGATGGGTCCCTGCACCGTGACCGGCAGATGCCCGTCGTGCTCGCGGGCCTGCACGCGCACACCCATCGCCGTGAGCGCCTCGTGCAGCGGCGCCATCGGCCGGCGACGCAACGGCGGCTCACCATCGATCGTGTACGGCCCGGGGCCGAGCGCCGCGAGCGCCGTGATGAATCGGCTCGTGGTGCCAGCCAACCGCGTGGGCAGCGTGAGCGGTCCCTTGCGGAACCGGCCGATTCCCCCGGCCAGCTGCACGGAATTGTGCCCCCGCTCGAGGTCCAGCCCCATCAGCGCGAGGCAGTCGAGCATGGCCTCGGTGTCGTCGCCGTCGGGTACCCCGGTGAGCGTCGACTCGCCATCGGCGAGGGCAGCGCACACCAGGGCACGATTGGCGATGCTCTTCGAGCCCGGCACCGTGACGACGGCATCGATGGGCGACCCGAGGGGTGCGACGCGGTAGACGTCCATGTCCGTCAGCTCAACCGCTGCACGGCAGGTCGGTAGCCCCGAGCGAGAAGGCCACCGCGGTACAGCTCGGCCTTCGTCGCGTCGACGAGGACGACGGCCACGCCGCGGTTGCCCTCGAGACTGTGGACGACTTCGAAACTGCTGATGTTCACACCCAGTTCGGCGGCAAGGGTGAACACCTCGGCCGCCGAACCCGGACGGTCGAGGATCGGGATGCGCACCTCGGACAGCTCCTCGGGGTGGGTGCCGCGCACCGGCAGGTTGACTCGCGCTTCGCGGGCCTTGGTCAACAACCGGTGCAACTCGGTACGGTCGTCGCCCTCGACCACTGCGCGCATGTCGGACAGTCCGCCGATGAGCCCGTCGAGCGCACTGACAATGGCCGTGCGGTTCTCGGCACAGATGTCGAGCCAGATGCCCGGCTGGCCGCTGGCGATGCGGGTCATGTCGCGGAAGCCGCCGGCGGCCAGTCGGAGCAGGGCGGCGTGTTCCTCCGCCCGGTCGCTGGCGAGTCCCATCAGGGTGGCAGCGGTCAGGTGGGGCACGTGGCTGATCACGGCGACCACCTGGTCGTGCCGGTCGGCCGGAAGCGCCACGACATCGGCGCCGAGCTCGGCGACCACGGCGGCCACCGTGGCGAACGTCGAGTCGGGGGTGGTCGCGGTGGGCGTCAACACCCACACCGCCCCCTCGAACATGCTCCCGTCGGCGCCGTCGAGTCCCTCGAGTTCGCTTCCTGCCATGGGATGTCCGCCGACGAAGCGCGGGTCGTCGATCGCCTCGGTCACTGCGCCCTTCACGCTGCCGACATCGGTGACGAGGCCGCGGGTTGCCGACAGGGCCCGCTGAACCTGGTCGACCAGCGTGAGCACCGGGGTCGCGACGAAGGTGATCTCGGCCGCCGCATCCAGGCCCGATGCGCCGATGATGCCCAGATGCAGCGCCTGCTCGAGTCGATCAGGACGATGGTCGTCGCCCGAGACGTGCCACCCTCGCTCGGTGAGGGCGCGAGCGATCGAACCACCGATGAGCCCGAGGCCCGCCACGTTCGCCCGCCGAGGTGTCGACACGGCTGATCAGCGTATCCGCCGAGGTGACCCGGCGACCGCCTCCATCAGTGCCTTCAGTTCCTGTTGGTCCAGTTCGCGCCACTGACCGGGTTTCAGCTGGGCGTCGCGAATGGGCCCGATCCGGACGCGGACGAGACGGGTGACCGGATGGCCGACGGCCTCGCACATCCGCCGCACCTGCCGGTTGCGTCCCTCGTGGATGGTGATTCGCAGGATTCCGGGTTCGGGCTGCGACACCTTGGCCGGGGCGGTCATTCCGTCCTCCAGCTCGATGCCGTCGCGCAATCGTCGGAGCGCGCCGCCACCGATGGTGCCCTCCACTTCTGCCAGGTACTCCTTCTCGACACCGTGACTGGGGTGGGCGATGCGATGCGCGAGATCACCGTCGTTCGTCAACAGCAGCAGGCCCTCGGTGGCCACGTCGAGCCGGCCCACCGGGTACACCCGCGGCTCGTCCGGGACGAGGTCGACCACCGTCGGCCGACCCTGCGGATCACTGGCGGTGGTGACCACGCCTTCGGGCTTGTTGAGCAGGTAGTGCACCAGCCCGGCCTTGACCCCCAGCGGGACGCCGTCGACTTCGACCTTGTCCACCTCGGGATCGACGCGGCGTCCGAGGACGGCCACGTCGCCGTTGACGGTCACGCGCCCCTCTGCGATGAGGTCCTCGCACACGCGACGGCTCCCCCACCCGCGCATCGCGAGCACCTTCTGCAGCCGCTCCCCCTGGGGCAACGCCGCCGACTGCGCGGCCAGTTGCTCCCACAACGGCGGTTCTGGCGTCCTGCCCTCCTGGTCAGCCACGCGGCTCGACCGGCGGATCGATGCGCAACCCGTACTCGAGCGCTTCGACGACCTCGGCCCCAGGCACGAACTCGGCGATGGGCGGCAGGTCGGACAGTGCATTCAGGCCGAGCTTCTCGAGGAACATGGGCGTCGTTCCGTACAGGATGGCCTGGCCGGGCCCGGTGTCGCGTGCCACCTCGGCCACATAGCCACGCGCCTGAAGGGTGCGAATGACGCCATCGGGATCGACACCGCGAATCGACGCGATCTGCCCTCGCGAGAGGGGCTGCTTGTAGGCGACGATCGCCAGGGTCTCGAGTGCGGCGCCACTCATCCGGGCGCGCTGACCGTCGAGCAGGAACCGCTCGACGTATGGCGACAGGTCGGCATGCGTCTGGTAGCGCCACCCTCCGGCCACCTTGGCGAGTTGGAAGCCGTGGCCCGCCTCGTCGTAGGCCGCCGCCAGCCGGCCGCACAGTTCGTCGACCACCGTCACCGGTTGCTCGAGCAACTGCGCGAGCAACTCGCTCGGCACGGACTCGACCGCGACCAGCACGATGGCCTCGATGGCGCGGACGGTCTCGGCGTCGAGCTGGCCTGCGCCGGGAGCGGGCGTCCCGCTGTCGTCGGACTCAAGGGACACGATCAGTTCATCCTTCATACTCGTCAACGACGAACTCGTCGAAGGCATACTCGTCGAACACGCGGTCATCGATGGTCGGCGAGCCTGACCCGCCGTCGCCAATGCCCGTCCAGACCACCTCCACGTCCCCGAACCGTTGCGTCTGCTCGAGCTCGACGTAGCCCTGCTTGAACAGCTCGAGCAGGGCGAGGAAGCGCACGATCACCTCGATGCGCTCGACCAGTCCGCTGGTGAGGCGGCGGAACGAGATGCGGCCGACTCGGGGCAGTTCGTCGATCAGCTCGGCCAGGGCATCGGACACGCTGGCCTTGATCGGGGCGACGTGGAACAGATCGATGCGCGGCACCACCTTGGGTGTGACGGCACGCAGGTACGCGCGCTGCAGGCGCAGTGGCGACACGCCCTCCAACAGATCGGGCATCAGACCTTCGAACCGCTCGTCGGCCCCAGCACCACGAGGGAACGATCGATCGGCATCGTCGGCGAGGCGGGCGAAGACCCCGGCCACGTCCTTGAACGTCTTGCACTCGAGGAGCCGGGCGAGCAGCAGATCGCGCTCCTCCCACAGTGCCAGCTCGTCGTCGAGATCGATGTCCTCGCGTCCGGGCAGCAGCCGGCGGGCCTTCAGCTCGACCAGGGTCGAGGCGATGAGCAGGAACTCGGTCGCGACGTCGAGATCGAGGATCTGCAACCGCTCGACCTCCTGGAGGTACGCGTCGACGATGCGACTCAGCGACACCTCGTAGATGTCGACCTGCTCCCTCAGGATCAGATGCAGCAGCAGGTCGAACGGTCCCTCGTAGACGGAGGTGGAGACGTCGACAGCCATAACGCCTGCGATCGTACCGCTCCGCACAGGTAGCCTCGCAGCCCGTGGCACGCGTTCTCTCCTGCATCCAACCCACCGGCGAGGTCCATCTGGGCAACTACCTGGGGGCGCTGCGCAACTGGGTGATCGGGCAGCACGAGAACGACGCCTTCCACGGCATCGTCGACCTGCACGCGCTCACCATCACCGACACGCCCGGTGTCGTCGGCCGCAACACGTTGCAGCTCGCTGCGATGCTGTTCGCCGTCGGCCTGGACCCCGACGTCGCCACCGTCTTCGTCCAGAGCCACGTCACCGAGCACAGCCAACTCGGCTGGATCATGGAGTGCCAGGTCAGCTTCGGCGAACTCAGCCGCATGACGCAGTTCAAGGACAAGAGCGCGAAGCGCGAGGCCGACTTCGTGAGCGCCGGGCTGTTCACCTACCCGGCGCTGCAGGCGGCCGACATCCTCCTGTACGACACCGACGAGGTGCCGGTCGGCGAGGATCAGCGCCAGCACATCGAGATCACCCGCGACATCGCCATCCGCTTCAACCACCGCTTCGGCGAGACGTTCAAGCTGCCCAAGGCCGTCATGCCCAAGGCCGGCGCCCGCGTCATGGACCTCCAGGACCCCACCTCGAAGATGTCGAAGTCGTCCGACACCGACTCGGGCCTCATCAACATGCTCGACACCCCCGCGGCCATCGCCAAGAAGTTCAAGCGAGCCGTCACCGACAGCGACAGCCAGGTCCGCTACGACCGCGAGGCGAAGCCGGGCGTCAGCAATCTGCTCGACATCCTCTCGGCCTGCACCGGCGAGGCGCCTGAGGCGCTGGCGGCGAGGTACACCCAGTACGGGCCGCTGAAGACGGACACCGGCGATGCCGTGGTGGAGGTGCTGCGCCCCATCCAGACCCGCTACGCGAACCTGATGGCCGACACGGCCGAGCTGCAGTCGCTGCTGCGCAAGGGGGCGAGCAAGGCCCGAACGGTGGCGGCCGCCACGCTGGCGCGCACCCAGGAAAACCTGGGCCTCACGCCCGCCTGACGCGCTGCACCCCGCTCCCCGGGCACCCGGCTTCCGGGAACGATCAGCCCCAGATCCGCCCGACCGACACTCCCCAGAGAGCTCTCGACTCTCGGCCATCGGACACTCCTGTGGCGTGATTCAGCGCCGATCTGTTGGAACTGGACATGTGAAAACGACACTGAGTGTCGTTTTCGCCTGACCAGTTCCCGCGAGCCCCCGGGCACGCGGAGCTGCCGATCGGTGCGGGCACCAGCCGGCGGAGATCAGGCCTCGAGGCTGCGTCACACGTCGTCAGCGGCCCTCAGGTCGGCCGCGGCGCTCCCCCATCCACGCACCAACTCGATCGTCGCCGGGTCACTGCCAGCATCGCTCAGCAGCGCAGCACCGAGTTCCTCGTGATCGTGATACTGGCGAAAGCGCTCGGTCCGCGAACCGACGACCGTGGCTGCCACGCGGGCGGCGGTGCCCAGCGCCGCCACCTGCTTGCCGACGTCGTGCAGCAGTACCCCGGCCATCTCGGAGGGGCTCGCCGCGGGACGGGCGAGCGCGAATCGCCGCGCCACCTCGATCGAGTGCCGCCGATCCTGCACCGCCATGCGGCTCCACAGCGCCGCTTCACGCGGCAGCAGCAGCGAGTGCACCCACGCGACGTCGGCGACCGACGGCTCAGCACGCGACAGCGAGCCACGAAAGCGGCGTGCGAGATGCGCGATCGACGTCATGCGCGCTCCGCCCGCGGGTGCGCCTGCCGGTAGACCTGCCACAAACGTTCCTGGCTGACCTTGGTGTACACCTGCGTCGTCGAGATCGACGCGTGCCCCAGCATCTCCTGGACGATGCGCAGGTCGGCGCCGTGGTCGAGCAGATGGGTTGCGCACGAGTGTCGCAACACATGCGGCGACAGCTTGGCCGCGAGGCCGGTGCGCTCGCCGTACTTGCGCACGACCGCCCACGCCGCTTGCCGCGACAACCGCGCACCCCGCGCGTTCAAGAACACCGCCTCCTGGTCGCCACGTCGCGCCCAGCGAACCGGCTCGAGGTGCTCGCGCCCGGTGTGCAACCAGTCGTCCATCGCCGCAGCGGCGCTGCGACCGAACGGAACGACCCGCTCCTTGGCACCCTTGCCGAACAACCGCACCACACGGTGATCCCGGTCGAGGTCGGCCATCGACAGCCCGCACGCCTCGCTGATGCGCGCTCCGGTCGCGTACAGGAATTCGAGCAGCGCCCGGTCGCGCTGCGACACGGGGTCTGCGCCCGCGATCGAGCCCAGAAGGGTGAGCACCTCCTCCTCGGTCAGCGGGTGGGGGATGCCCGCTGGCACGCGTACCCCCTCGACGTCGGCCGTCGGGTCGTCGTGGCGAACTCCCTCCTCGGCGAGAAAGCGGTGCAACATGCGGATCGCCGCCAGCTGACGGGCGACGCTGGACGCTGCGCTGCCACTCCCGCGGCGCTCCTGCACGAACCGGTCGAGCGCAGGACGTTCGACCTCCACCATCGACGTGGCGTGCTCACGCAACCAGGCCGAATACCCGAGCAGGTCGCGCCGGTACGCAGCAAGGGTGTTCGCCGACCTGCCCCGCTCGCTGGCCATCCACGACAGGAAGTCCTCCGCCTCGACCGGCAGGTCGGTTTGCGTCGGCTCGCCAGTCATCCGAGGGCGACGTCGCCGGAGCGCAGGCGACGCTCGACCATCAGCAGACCGATCACCGTCTTCGCGTCGTGGATGTCGCCGCGCAGGATCAACTCGACCGCGTCGCGCAGATCGAGGTCGAGCACCTCCATGTGTGCCTCCTCGGGACCATGCGTGTCCCTGGCGACCTCGACCAGGTCGGTCGCGAGGAACAACTGCAGCGTCGAATCGGTCATCCCCACCGACGGGTAGAACTCGGTCAGGAACTCCACGCGGCCCGCCTGCAGCCCGACTTCCTCCACCAACTCGCGCGCCGCCGTGACTGCGGGCTCCTCGCCAGGGATGTCGCGCATCCCGGCCGGCACCTCGAGCACCCAGTCGTCGAACGGCGGGCGGTACTGCCGTACGAGCGTCACGAACGGGGTCCCGTCGTCGCGGGCGCGCAGCGGCACGGCAGCAACCGCTCCTGGGGAGCGAACGATGTCGCGCGTGAACACATCTCCGTCGGGCGCCTCGAACTCGGCGACGGCCACGTGCCACACATGGCCCTGGTGCACCTTCCGGTCGCCGAGGTGCCGAAAGCGGGGACGATCGGGCGCCGTCACGCCACCGACGGCGTCGCCGACCGCAACACGGGCGACCGCGACTCACGCCGTGCGAGTGCCGCCTCAGCCAGCTCGCGGAACAGTGGGTGCGGACGGTCCGGCCGACTCTTGAACTCGGGGTGCGCCTGCGTGGCAACCCAGAACGGGTGATCGTCGAGTTCGATGAACTCGACCAGCCGACGATCGGGCGACAACCCGCTGCATCGCAGACCGGCAGCCTCGAGGCGGGGCTTCCACGTCGCATTCAGCTCCCAGCGGTGGCGGTGGCGCTCGCTCACGACCGGCTCACCATAGGCCTGATGGGCGCGGCTGCCAGGCTCGAGGATCGCGTAGTACGCACCCAGTCGTTGCGTCCCACCCTTGTCGCTGACGTCGCGCTGATCGTGCATCAGGTCGATCACCGGGTGCGCGGTGCCGGGATCCATCTCGGTGCTGTTGGCCCCGCTGAGGTTCATCACGTTGCGGGCGAAGTCGACGGTCATCGCCTGCAGTCCGAGACAAATGCCGAGGCAGGGAATGTCGTTCTCGCGGGCGAACCCGGCGGCAGCGATCTTGCCCTCGAACCCCCGGTCGCCGAAGCCGCCGGGAATGATCATCCCGTCGAGGTCCTGCAGCCGGGCGGTGGCGAGGAGTCCCTCCACCTCCTCGGCCTGGATCCAGTCGATCTCGACCTTGGCGCCATGGTGGAAGCCAGCATGCTTGATGCTCTCGACGACGCTCAGGTAGGCGTCCTGGTAGTCGACGTACTTACCGAACTTTAGTTCAGAAAGTTCAGTCATAACACGAGTTTCGTTTGCTTGTCTCTGCTCCTGTTCTTGTTTTTCCTCCCTCTGAAATTTCATAATAAACAGTAAGAGTGTCTCCTGCCTTAAACTCCGGAAAATCTTTCTTTGCAACGTATTTATTTTGTACGTATTGAATTAATGAATGCATAATATTAAAGTATTAAATTATCATAGCACAACATAAACGCCTTTCGTCAGAGGTTGAACTTTGAGAGTGCAAAATTAAGAATATTTTTCTATTTAGCAAATAATTTAGGAGAATATTCAGTAAAACTTCCATCAC
>JANOET010000184.1:0-2279 GCA_031413415.1 Acidimicrobiaceae bacterium | reverse complement strand
ATGCCGCAGGGCTGGAAGATGGAGTTGTCGAGCATCGACGGCGCCCAAGCGAAGTGGCAGACCGCGGTCGACATCGCCGTCCTCGCCGAGGACCTCGGCTACGACTCGATCTGGGTCTACGACCACTTCCACAACGTGCCTCGCCCCGCTCACGAGGCAGTGTTCGAGGCTTGGACCACGATGGCCGCCATCAGCCAGCGCACCTCGAGGGTCCGCCTCGGTCAGATGGTGGGCTGCAACAGCTATCGCGAGCCATCGGTGCTGGCGAAGATCACCAGCACCATCGACGTCATCAGCGGCGGGCGACTGGACTGGGGCATCGGCGCCGGCTGGTACGAGCACGAGTACAAGGGGTACGGCTTCGACTTCCCGACGCCGAAGGACCGCATCGGCATGCTGCGTGAATCCGTGCAGATCGTGAAGAGCATGTGGACCGAGCCCGACACCACCTTCGACGGCACCTACTACCAACTGCACGGCGCGCAGTGCGACCCGAAGCCGTTGCAGTCGCCGCATCCGCCCATCTGGATCGGCGGCGGGGGCGAGCAGCTCACCCTGCGCGTCGTGGCAAGGTATGCCGATTGCAGCAACTTCGGCGGCAAGCCCGACGAGTGGGCTCACAAGCGCAAGATCCTGAGGGGCCATTGCGCAGCTGTCGGTCGAGACGAGGACACGATCCGCAAGACCTGGTCACCCGAGGTGTTCGTCCGCAGCACCGAGGCCGAGATCGCCGCCGCCGGGAGTCGCAGCTTCTGGGGCGAGGCGCTCGAGAGCTGGAGCGAGGGCAACCTGGTGGGCACCCCCGAGCAGGTGTCCGAGAAGATCCAGCACTACATCGACCTCGGCTGCACCGGCTTCATTCCGTGGTGCAGCGACTATCCCGACACCGAGACGATGGAGCTGTTCGCCCGCGAGGTGGTCCCCAACTTCCGATAGTCGCGAGCCGTTCCGCTGCACGTACGACCGGCCCTGGGGCATCCTTGCGTTCTGGGGCTGGGCACGCCTTCCTCCCGAACTTCAGTTCCGCGGGACCGGGCTCGGGCGGGTGTGGCAGGGTGGGGGGGTGCGACGCCGTCGGCCCGAGGATGAGATGGACGTGCGTGGGCGGCGACGCCGGCCGTCCATGAAGGACATCGCGTCCAGCACTGCGGTCGCGCTCGCGCGACTGGTCTGTGTCGTCGCGGGCATTGCTGCGCTCGGCGTCGGACTGGTGGGCATGCTCGCCGACACCGGCCTCGGCATCTGGGGCGCGTCGGTGGGTTCGGTACTGCTGCTCATCGGGCTGCCGTGGTCGTGGATCAGCCTTGCCTTCGTCGCCGGGGGCTTCGCGACGCTGATGCTCATCGGCGCGGCGAGTTGAACGTCGACGGTCCGCGCTCGTACTCGGGCTTCAGCGGCTGGTAGTCGCTGTCGAGCAAGGGCGACGAGATGAGATAGTCGGCCGTCGCTCGGTTGCACGCGATCGGAATGTTCCACACCACGGCGATGCGCAACAGCGCACGCACGTCCGGGTCGTGGGGCTGCGGCTCGAGCGGGTCCCAGAAGAACAGCACCAGGTCGAGGTCGCCCTCGGTGATCTTCGCGCCGAGCTGTTGATCGCCGCCCAGCGGCCCGCTCTTGAACAGGGTCACGGGCAAACCCAACTCGCCGGCGATCATCCCACCGGTGGTGCCGGTTCCGTACAGCTCGTGCTCGGCGAGCACATCGCTGTTGAAGCGAGCCCACTCGAGCAGATCGCGCTTCATGTTGTCGTGCGCTACGAGCGCGATCCGCCGCCGGACTCCCTCGCGGGGGCCGATCACCGGCATCGGAGCCGGGCGGCTCTTCTTCGGTCGGCTGCTGGGTGGATTCGGGTTGGGCATCGTCGACACCTCCGACTCCCAAACTACGCCCCGGTCTCGGGTGATGGGTTGCCGGCGGATGAACGGTGCGGGTCAGAACAGCGAGCCCTGCTCGGCGCGTTCGACCGGCAAGGGCTCGGGCAGGGGTGCGAGGCCGTCGACAGCTGCGCACAGCGACTCGTGGAATGCCCTGGCCAGGGCCGGACTGCGCGTGTTGTCGGGGGTGTGCACGAACAGGGTGGGGGAGCGTCCCTCGTCGAGCCACTCGGCGATCGTCTGCTCCCAACGCTGCAGGCCGATGTCGGTGAGCTCGGGGTGGTCAGAGCCGATGAATCGAACGATCGGGTGCTCGGTGAGCGGTTCGGCGATCAGCGGCACCCGTGGCTTGGTGCGCCACTCTTCCCTGCCTGCTTCGGTGTACGGCGTGCGGTGGAAGAG
>JANOET010000183.1:0-9296 GCA_031413415.1 Acidimicrobiaceae bacterium | reverse complement strand
GCACATCACGGCGAGATCGATGGCTTCGCGCTTGCCGTGCACCACCGATCCGATGTTGTCGGTGATCGCGTCGAAGAGTTGCGCGAACGTCGGGGAGGGCGAAATCGGGGCGGCCGTCACGGCGGGCATGGTAGACGCGTCTGCGCAAGGTGCTGTGTCGGGGACCGATGCACTGGCTACGGTCATCGGGGTGAGCCCCTGCTATCTCGCCGTCGACGTCGGCGGCACCAAGTTGGCCGTCGGCATCGTCGCCGACACGGGCGAGGTGCTGGTACGCGACCGGGTCGCGACGCCCACACGCGATGTCTGGGCGGCGTTGTCGCGCGTCGTGCTCCGTGTGGTCGCCGCGGCGCCGTCGCCGCCCGTCGCAGCCGGCATCGGCTGCGGAGGCCCGATGAACCCCACGAACCGCACCGTCTCGCCCTTGCACGTGCCGTCGTGGAAGGACTTCCCACTCGCCGACGAGGTCGAGTCGCTCACCCGGCTGCCCACCGTGCTCGACAACAACGCGAAGGCCGTTGCGCTGGGCGAGGCCTGGTGCGGCGCCGCCGTGGGAGAGCGCGACTTCGTGGCCGTCGTCATCGGTGCCGGCGTCGGTGGCGGCATCGTCAGCCGGGGCAAGCTGCTCGAAGGCCGGCTCGGCAACGCCGGGCACATCGGGCACATCGTCGTCGAGCCCGACGGGCGCCCGTGCAAGTGCGGCGGCCGTGGCTGCCTGGAGGCCTACTGCAGCGGCGCTGCCATCGAGGAAGAGACCGGTCGGCCGCCGCAGCGCGCGCCGCAGGCCATCGTCGAACGCACGGGGCTGCTCACCGGGCGCGCCTTGGCGTCGCTCGGCGCGATCTGCGACCTCCGCCTTGCCGTCATCGGCGGCTCGGTGGCACTCGGGTTCGGGGAACCGTTCTTCTCCGCGGCCCAGGCCGAACTCGACCAGCGTGCCCGACTGGGCTTCACGAGCGGCTTCCGGGTGGTGCCGGCGGGGCTGGGTCAGCTCGCGCCACTGGTGGGTGCCGCGGCGCTGGCGCGTCGGGTTGCACCCCACGCCGATACCCGTGGGTAACATCCGGGACATGCATCCGAAGTACACCGCTGAAGCCGAGGCCTATCGCGAGAAGGTGCAGGCCTTCCTGGCCGAGAAGCTGCCGACCGACTGGGGTGGCGTGGGTCAGCTCGACGGCCAGGAGCTCACCGATTTCGTCACCGAGTGGCGTGTGACGTTGTTCGGCGCCGGCTACCTCGCTCCGGGTTGGCCCGCCGAGTACGGCGGTGGCGGTCTGTCGGCGCTCGAGCAGGTCATCGTCGCCGAGGAGTTCGCCAAGGCCGGCGTGCCCACCGGTGGTCCGAACGACGTCTTCGGCATCCAGATGCTCGGCAACACCCTGCTCAACTGGGGCACCGACGAGCAGAAGGCGCACTACCTGCCCCGCATCCTCAGCGGGGAGGACACCTGGTGCCAGGGCTATTCCGAGCCCAACGCGGGCAGCGACCTGTCGAACCTCGGCCTCAAGGCCCAGCTCGACGGCGATCAGTGGATCCTCAACGGCCAGAAGATCTGGACGTCGGCCGGCCACCTCGCCGACCACATCTTCACCCTCGCCCGCACCGACCCCGACGCGCCCCGCCACAAAGGCATCTCGTTCCTGCTGGTCGACATGCGCCAGCCGGGCATCGAGGTCCGCCCGATCAAGATGATCTCGGGCGAGAGCGAGTTCAACGAGGTCTTCTACACCGATGCCACCACGCCCAAGGATGAGGTCGTCGGCGGTCTGAACAACGGTTGGGCGGTTGCGATGACGCTGCTCGGCTACGAGCGCGGCGAGGCCGCGGCCACCGGTCCCATCCGGTTCCAGGCCGAGATCGATCGGCTGTTGCTGCTCGCCAAGGAGCGCGGTGTGGCCGACGATCCGCGCATCCGCCAACGCCTCGCCGATGCCTACACCCAGGTGCAGATCATGCGGTACAACGGCATGCGGGTGCTCACTCAGTTCCTCGCCGGCCACCACCCGGGCCCCGATGCGGCCATCAGTAAGCTGTACTGGAGCGAGTACCACAAGGTGGTCACCGAGCTCGCCGTCGACATCATCGGCGCCGAGGCGATGACCCCCACGGGTCGCCGCCCCAGCAGCGCGTTCTCCACCGATGACGCGGGCGCCCCGAACAGCACCTGGAGCTGGGTCGGCACGTTCCTCAACGCTCGTGCCGGCACCATCTACGCCGGGTCGTCGCAGGTGCAGCGCAACATCATGGGTGAGATGGTCCTCGGCCTGCCGAAGGAACCTCGGGCGTGACGCTCGGCGCCGCCGTCGAGGTGGCGTTGGCCGTGCTCGTGCGTCCGTCGCTGTGGGGCACCGCCGTGCGGCAATGGCGCCGCACCACCCCGTCGCGGTGGTGGCGTCGCCCACCGTTCCTCCCGCTGCCCCGGCGCGACTACGTCGAGTTCCGGCTCATCACGCAGTACGGGAGCAAAAATGCGCACATCGACTCGCACGATGTGGTCAACTACCTGGCGTGGTGCAAGGACCAGGACCGAGCCGCTTGAGGCCGAGGGGATAAGGGCTCGACCGTGCGGAGCGCGCTGGTGTTGAACGCCTCGTACGAGCCGCTGTCGGTCGTGCCCGCCCGCCGGGCCGCCTGTCTCATCCTCGCCGAACGTGCCGACCTGGTCGCCGACGACGGCACCGAACTGCACTCCGTCTCGCTCGTGTTGCCCAGTCCGTCGGTGGTCCGCTTGCGCTACATGGTGCGCGCGCCGTTCCACCGCCGCACCACGCTGTCGCGCCGGGCATTGTTCGGTCGCGACGACTACCGCTGTCAGTACTGCGGTGGTTTCGCCGACAGCATCGATCACATCGTGCCGCGCAGCCGTGGCGGCCGCCACGAGTGGGAGAACGTCGCCGCGGCATGCCGTCCCTGCAACCTGCGCAAGCGCGACCGCACCCCGGCCGAGGCGAACATGGTGCTGGCTCGTCCGCCGCGTACCCCGAAGGAGCACGCCTGGGTCACCGTGGCCGTCGCGCAGGTGCCCGACGAGTGGAAGCCGTTCCTCGCGGCGGCCAGCTGACACCCGTCTAACCTGCACTCGTGTCAACGGGCTGGACGATCCTCGACTCGCCCGGCGACACCGCAGGGTTCCATGCCCGCTCGCCCGAACCGGTGAGGTCGGTGACGTTCCACACCGTCGACCGACCGACGCTCGCGCTCGGCTCGGCGCAGACCCCGTCGGCGGTCGACGAGCGCGTCGCCGCGGCGTTCGGGATCGACGTGGTGCCGCGGCGCAGCGGTGGCGGTGCCGTACTGATGGTCCCGGGTGAGTACCTGTGGATGGACGTCGTCGTGCCCGCCGGCGACCCGTTGTGGCTCGACGACGTCGGGGCGGCCATGCACTTCGTCGGCCGTTGGTGGTCGGCGGCGCTGGCCTCGCTCGGTGTGGCGAGTCGGGTGCACACGGACCCGATGCTGCGCACGGAATGGTCGAATCAGGTGTGCTTCGATGGTGTCGGCGCGGGCGAGGTGATGCAGGGCAGCGGAAAGCTCGTCGGCATCTCGCAACGGCGGACGCGTCAGTCGGCCCGGTTCCAGACCATGTGCCACCTGCGCTGGCGACCCGAGCTCGTGGCGGCGCTGGTCGCTGCGCCACGCCCGTCAGCGTCGGCATTGGCCCCTGCGGTGCGGTGCGTTCCCGCGTCGGCGGAGCGAATCCGCGCTGCGCTCGTCGATCATCGGCCATGAGCGCGATCGAGGGCGTGGCCGCGCCTCGCGAACCGGCGACGGATCAGTCCTCGCAGTAACGCACCCTGAAGCGCTCGAACACGACCGGGATGTCGGGATGGAACTCGAGTTCGAGCTGGGCATACCTGCGCGTGAAGAACCAGGTGTGTGCGCCGAGCCACCATTCGAGTGTCCGGTCTCCCTCGCCTTCATCGAAGGCGAACGCTGCGTCGACCGATGAGAGCGGACCGATTCGGACGTCGGTGACTTCCAGCAACACTCGAGGGCGCATCGAGCCGTCGGTCACGATGGAGAGATTACCGACCGAGGGCACGGCCTCGTTGTCGGCCTCGTAGTCGGCCACCGCGCCCGCAGTGGCGCGCTTGGGGCCGTGGACGACGAGGTCGATCAGTTCGTCCGCCAACTCCACGGTGTCGCCGAAGCACCACGCGGGCGGCACCGCGAGGGGCAGGTCCGATGACCCTGCTCTGCAGCGGGCCCAGAACGCGCTGATCTCGACGGAATCCGGCGTCCCCAATGGAGTGACGTAGCGATGGTCCCTATCTGCGTCCATGCGGATCGAGGGTAGTGCGCAGACTCGCTTGCATCGACGCCGTCCATGCCGGGTAGCGCTTGTGTTGTCGTCGGCAGGTGCCGACATTGACGGTATGGGACCGGTACATGACCGCAAGCCGTGGCGTCCGTTCCTGTGGACGGTTGCGGGCTTGTTCGCCGCCGTGCCGGCGTACGTGGCGGCAGGAGTCGCATTGTCCGTTGCCGCCGGTGCCAGCCTGTTCGGGGACCCGACCGCTGAGCCGGACGCATGGTGGTACTCCTACGCGTCCTACGCCTACCTGATGGCCGGGGGCGTTTCGACGGTCGCAGCGTTCGTACTGTCACGCAAACGGCTCGGCTATGCCCTGCTGCCGTTCGCGCCGACGTTGGTGCTCATCTCCGCACTCGCCGTCCTTGGCGACGGAATCTGACCCAGGAGTCATTGACCGCGCTGTGCGCCGACACGGATTTCGAGGCGCTTCGGCACTCGAACCGGAACGAACCGCGTGGTGGTCACCGAGGCCGATGCTCAGTGCCCGGGCATGGCGTGAGGTAGATCGCGGTGAACGGCTCTTCGACATCCGCGGTGTGCCACGTCCCCGCCGGATTCACCACTGCCTGCCCGACGGTCACCCTCGTGCGCACCTCGGCCCCGTCGATCTCCTGGATGAAGAGCGCGACACCGGCGATGATGATCACCATCTCGTCACCGGCCCGATGACACTCCCACATCCCCCACGACGATGCGGACTGCTCGATGAACACAAGGCGACCCGGATCCGTCGCCGTCGTGTTCTCGGTGATGTAGGCCTCGAACCCGGACGGATCGAACGTGAACCCGTCGATCGACGATGCGCGACCGGTAGCGGCGAAGTGCACCGGGGTTGTGTCGAGTGCGATGCCAGCACCGGGTTCAACGTGGGACATGGGTCGCTCCTCGAGATCAGGCAGGTTTCACATCTTCGTCGAACGAAACGGTCCGTGAGGGGCGTTGGGGACGAATAGTGGGGGAAAGTGGGTTGAAATGGTTGACTTAGGGGGTCTGTGGGGGCAGGATGGGGAGATCAGGGAGCCGGGCGCGCCGTCCGTCTCCTGTCGAGGCAGGCGAGAAGGGAAGTGGAGGCGACGTGCTGTTCGTCGGGGCGTTCGAACGCCAACTCGACGACAAGGGACGGCTGGCGTTGCCGGCCGCCTTCCGCGACCGCCTCGGTGACTTCTGCTACCTCGCCAAGGGCCACGACAAGAGCGTCACCGTGGTTCCCGCCGCCACCTTCGAAGAAGAGGCCGAACTGATGGCCACTCGCGTCCGCAACGGCGAGGTCAGCCGCGACGTGCTGCGTGCACTCGCCGGCTCGGCCGAGCTCGTCGCGCTGGACAAGCAGGGTCGCGTCAAGGTCGGCGACGCGCTGCGCCAGTACGCCGAACTGCCCCTGGCAGACGGTGTCGTGGTGGCCGGCAGCTTCGACCGCCTCGAGATCTGGACTCCCGCCCGCTACCAGCAGGTCAGCGCCGCGGGTACCGAGTCGATGGCAGGGGGCAACTGATCATGTTGACCCTTCATCACCAGTTCCTCACGGGGCACCACCAGTTCCTCACGGGGCACCACCAGTTCCTGACCAGCCAGCACCAGACCAGCCAGCACCAGAAAGAGAGGAGCGAGGCAGCACCTCGAATCGCACCTGCACCCACGGCCCACCAGGTCGACCAGATCCTCGAGCTCATCGCCCGACCGTCCGCAGCCTTCCGGCTCGCACGATGGACAGCCCACACTCCGCCCGCTTCCGTTTGGCACGACCGGGGAGACATCCCGGCGGCAACCGTGAGCCGGGGGGCTGCAGACGGCCGGGCGACACCACGAGTGACCGGTTGCGGACTCCGATGACGGACACCGACCCGGGGTTCCATCACCTCCCGGTGATGGTCCACGAGATCGGCGCCCTCTTCGCTTCGGTCCCCAGCGGATTCGTGCTCGACGGCACGCTCGGCGGCGGTGGCCATGCCGAGCACCTGCTCGAGCGCTGGTCGCACCTCTCGATCCTCGGGATCGATCGCGATGCCAGGGCCCTGGCGGCCGCGCAGCAGCGTCTGGCCCGCTTCGGTGACCGGGTGCGGGTGTATCACACACGATTCGACGGCCTCACGGACGCCATGGAAGCAATGAAGATCGATCGCCTGTCCGGCGCCCTGTTCGACCTCGGTGTCAGTTCGCACCAGCTCGACATCGCCGAGCGCGGGTTCAGCTACCGCAACGACGCTCCGCTCGACATGCGGATGGACCAGAGCCAGCCCTGGTCGGCGGCCGACGTCGTGAACGGCTACCCGGCCGACCGTCTGACCCAGGTGTTGCAGCAGTACGGCGACGAGCGCTTCGCCAAACGCATCGCCAACGCCATCGTCGCCGCACGTCCCATCGAGCGCACGACGCAGCTCGCCGAGGTCGTCGTGTCGGCCATCCCCGCCGCTGCCCGGCGCACGGGTGGCCACCCCGCCAAGCGCACGTTCCAGGCCATCCGCATCGAGGTCAACGGAGAGCTCGACGCCCTGGCGCCGGCGCTCGACGCCGCCATCGAGCGCACGACCACGGCCGGCCGAGTCGCCGTGCTGTCGTACCACTCGGGCGAGGACCGCATCGTCAAGGAGACCTTCCGGCACGCCGAGACCGGTGGCTGCGAGTGCCCTCCCGAGCTGCCGTGCGTCTGCGACGCGGTGCAGACGGTGCGGCTGGTGCGCGGCGTTCCCCGCACGCCGTCGGCCGACGAGCAACGCACCAACCGCCGGGCGCAGAGTGCCCGCCTGCGGGTCGTCGAACGCATCGACGACCTTCCCACCCGCAATCGCCGCTGAACACCCGAACCACACCCCGACGAGACAGGACTCACACCCATGGCCATGGCAGCCCGAGCAGAGCGACAGGAACGAGCAACCGCCGTTCGTAGCCGCGTGCACGGTGGCAGCGCCGAGAGGACCATGGTCAAGTCCACCGTCGCGGTCGCCCACCTCGCTCGTCGTCCGAAGCTGGTGGTCGTCGCGCCGCAGCGTCGTACGGCGCGTTGGATCGTCGCCGGGTCGGTGCTGGTGTTCGGCCTGATGATCGGCGCCGCCGCCTTTCAGACGCAGCTCGCCCGCCGTCAGCTCGTGCTCGACTCGCTCGATCGCCGGATCCGTACCGCGCACGAGCAGTACGACGTGCTCCGACGCGAGCGCGCCGAGCTGCGCTCTCCCGGTCGTCTCTCCGAGCAGGCTGCGCTGCTCGGAATGGTGCCGGCGAAGCAGACCGAGTTCATCACGCTCGATGCGAACGTGATCGCCGACGTACAGCGCACCGGCGTCGCCGACAGTCGAGACGACACGGCCACGATCGAGCAGGAATTCGCCGACTACGCCCAGGTGAAGGCCCAGGCAGGGGGAGCACCGTGAGCGACAACCGCCGTACACGCACACACGGCAAGGTCGCGCCGGCGCCGGCTCGTGCCAAGCGGGCGCCGCAGCCCAGCCGACCCGCCACTCGGCCTGCCAAGCCTGCCGCCCGGCCCGCCGCACGTCGGGTCGCGCCCGCACCGGCCGCTCGTCCTGCTCGCCGCCCGGTCGCCGCGCCCTCTCGCGCTCCGAAGCGGTCCAGGCCGACGCTGCGTGACCATCGCGATCTCCGCGCCAAGCGCTCGCCGCGACGGGCGTCGACCATCCGGCTCACGTTCCGAGCCGGTGACATGCGCAAGCGGCTGATCTTCGTGTTCGTGGCCAGCGCGGTGCTGTTCGGCGCCGTGGTGGCCCGCGTCGTGTACCTGCAGACCGTCGGCAGTGAAACTCTCGTCGAGGCCGGTCGCGCCCAGCGCGTCAGCGAGAGCGTGCTCCTCGCCCAGCGCGGCACCATTTTCGCCCGCGACGGGGGAGAAATGGCGCTCAGCGTGCCGTCCACCACCGTGATGGCGAACCCGAGACTGGTCACCGATCCGCAGGCGACCGTCGGCGTGCTCGCCTCCATGCTCGGTCTCTCGGTAGAGAAGCAGCAGAAGTTGCTCGACGCGTTCGAGGCCAAGGACAAGAGCTTCGTCTACGTGGCACGCCAGATCGACGACGAGACCGCAGCAGCCGTGATGGCGCTCAACCTCGCCGGCGTGGACACACTTCGCGAGGACCGGCGGATCATGCCCAGTGGCGAGGTCGGTCGTAGCATTCTCGGCACCACCGACATCGACGGCACCGGTGTGGCCGGTCTGGAGATGCAGTTCGACGACATCCTTGCCGGCGAGGACGGCGAGCGGGTCCGCGAGCACGACAGCAAGGGTCGTTCGATTCCGGGCTCGGGAGCGACCACCGTCGAACCGACGCCCGGCGACGACCTCATCCTCACCGTCGACCGGTCGCTGCAGTTCCAGGTCGAGCAGGCATTGCTCACCCGTGTCGACGAGGTGAAGGGCGAGGGCGGCACGGTGGTCGTCATGGACACCGCGACCGGCGACATCTACGCCGTCGCCAACGTCGAGCGTGGCGACGACAAGAAGGTGCACGTCACCTCGGCGAACCTCGCGGTCGTCGAGCCCTTCGAGCCCGGCTCGGTGGCCAAGGTGTTCAGCATGTCGGCCGTCATCGACACCGGGGCGGCGAACCCCGACACCGTCGTCAGCGTTCCCGGCACGCTCACCTTCGACGAGGGCACGCAGTGGGAACACACCATCCGCGACGCCGAGCCGCACGACGAGATTCCCATGTCGATGCGCGACATCCTCGTGCACTCGTCGAACCTCGGCACGTACAAGCTCGCCACGAAGATGGGCGACGACTGGACGAGCACCCTGTCGTCGTACCTCGACAAGTTCGGGTTCGGCCACACGACGGCGCTCGACTTCCCCGGCGAGACCAAGGGCATCATCGATTCGGCCGAGAAGTGGCAGGGCACCGAGCGGGTCACCGTCACCTACGGCTACCACTATCAGGCCTCGGCCGTGCAGTTCACCGCAGCCATCAACGCTGTTGCCAATGGCGGCATGTACGTCGCGCCGAAGCTGCTGAAGGGCACGATCGGCGCCGACGGC
>JANOET010000182.1:0-11938 GCA_031413415.1 Acidimicrobiaceae bacterium | reverse complement strand
GGCCAAGGTTGGCCTCGACGGGCACGACCGCGGCATCAAGGTGGTCGCTCGCATCCTGCGCGACGCCGGCTACGAGGTCATCTACACCGGTCTGTTCCAGACCCCCGAGATGGTGGCCGCGTCGGCCGTCGACGAGGACGTCGACCTGGTCGGCCTGTCCATGTTGTCAGGCGCGCACATGACGCTGGCCCCATTGGTGGTCGAGCAGATCCGTGCCCGCGGCGCCGACATTCCCGTGGTGGTGGGTGGCATCGTCCCCGACCACGACCTGGCCGAGCTGAAGGCAGCGGGCATCGCCGCGGTGCTCACACCCGGCGCCACTGCCGAGCACATCGTCGCCCAGATCGCAGCGGTGCTCGCCGAGCACTGAGCCCGATCGCGTCGGCCCCTTCACAGCACACGAACGCAACCGGTGTCTCCATCGACCTCGAGCAAGGTGCCGTCCGCGACCGAGGTGATACCGCGCACGCTCATGACGCCCGGAATGCCCAGTTCCCGGGCCACGATCGCCGCGTGGCTCATCATCGCGCCGGTGTCGCAGACGACGGCGGTGGCGACGAGGAACAGTGGCGTCCAGCTCGGGTCGGTGATCGCGCACACGAGGATCTCATCCGGTTCCAGCCCGCGTGGATCCCCCGGATCGACGATCACCCTGGCTCGTCCCGTCGCGATGCCGCCGCTGACCGCGATGCCGCTCAGCGTCGTTCCCCGACCGGCCGGGGCGGGCTGCTCGGCCGAGCGCAGTGGCCAGGTCGCTGGGTCGGGCAACTGGCCGTCGAACCACAGTGGGGGCAGCCGCGCGTTCAGGTATCGCTGCAGCTCGGCTCGCTCGGCGATCACCGTCGCGAACGCAGGCGGGTCCACCATGTAGGCAGGCAGCTCGTCGATCGTGACGCAGAACGCGAGGGTCGGATCCGCAGGCCCGCCACGCTCGGCTGCACGGCGGACGAGTTCGTGCAGCGCCCGCCGAACACCGAGGTTCTCGAGCACGAGGATGTCCTTCGCGCGCTCTCGACCGATCGCTCCGGCGCGTGACACTGCGGCGGCGCGCATCGCCAATGAGCGGACGGGCCACCGGAGATGCGCAGCGAGCTCCAGTTCGGCTGCCGAGCGCGCTGCCGTGAGGCGGGCCATGTTCTCCTGCGGCGACCGGTGGTCGGGGACGTGCCGAAGCCGTTCCACGGAGGCGAGCACCGGCGACGGGTCCATCGCCCAACAGGGATGGGCCAGCTCGTACTCGTCGTTGCCGCGATGTCCGAACTCGTCGAGGAACCGCTGCAGCGGCGCGTCGAGGACGGTGCCCGGCAGGTCGTCGAGCAGGCCGTCGAGCCCGCGATCGAAGCGCTCCGACAGTGCTCGATCCGTGGCGACGAGGCGCGACAGCGTCCATTGGCCCTGGGCGAGACGCGCCGAGTCGATCCCGTCGATGCCGCTGACGAGCCGGTTGCCGATGCCCGGCGAGAGGCCCGGCCGTTGCAGCAGGCGGTCGAGCAAGACCCGTGTGGCGCCGATCATGCTGAACCACAGCAATCGCTGCATGCTCGCAGCGAGCCGGTCCGGGTACTCGTGCACGAACGCGATCAGCTGCGCATCGGTCGCAGTGGTCGGATCGGGCGCGTTCGCCAACCACGCCGTCGCGTCGGCCCTGGCCTCGTCGAGAGGGCTGAGGTCGGGGTTCCGCAGCGCCTTGGCGAGGAACAACGCAAGCTTTGCCGAGGCGAGCAGGTTCCGGGCGCCCTTCGTTGGGCGGTACGGCGGCAGGTCGTCCAAGGTGCCGAAGACCTGCTCGTCAGCGTCGGTCGGTTTCATGCCGGGCGTGCGTGCGCCCATCAGGCGGGCGAGCGAAGCATTTCCGTACAGGTAGCCGCCGAACACACCGGTGCCGAGCGTGACGCCGTCGAGGTCGCGCTTGGTGACGAACCCGATCTCGCGGAACACCTCCATCTGGGCGCGGCCGACGTGATTCCCCATCAGCGTGCCGCCGAGCGCGGAGAGCACGTGCGGAAACACCTCACCGGTGTTGCCGCGGGTGTACAGGGGATAGCGCGTGCTGGGCACCATGTCGGCAACCCAGACACGATCGTCGTTCTCTTCCATGGCTCGACAGACGAACTGCGCTGCTCAGGGGGTGACGCGTTCGATGGTGACGTTGCCCGAGACGGACCGCAGGCGCACGCGCACGGTGCGGCGCGGCTCGTCCACGGCGGACGCAGCGATCGGCTTGGGCAGGGTGGTACGGCCGCTCATGGTCGCAATGTCCGGCTCGACGCGAATGCCGGCGGGAAGTCCGAACCGAATGCCGCCGGAGACCGTCCTGGCGTCGATCGAGGGGCCATCGCAGCGGTCGAGCCGGATGTCGCCCGACGCGGTGCCGGCCTCGATGTCGTCGCCGACTCGGTCGGCACGGATGTCGCCGGACGCTGTCGTGGCGGTGAGCTTGCCGAGCACGGTGTCGACCCGGATGTCGCCCGACGCCGTCGAGACGTCGAACCGATCGACCACGGCAGCGCGAACGTCGCCCGAGGCAGTTCGAATCCGCACCTCGCCGAGTCGGCCCGACAGGCTGACGTCGGCCGACGCGGCGTTGACGTCGACCTGCGTACCGATGGGTGCATCGATGTGGATCTTGGCCGACCGCATGCGGAGCCCACGTCGTCGGGGGGCTCGGACGGTGATGGTGTCGCCGAACTGGGAGACGTCCCACTCGTCGGGCTGATCGGTGTCGAGTTGCACGGTGAGCGTCGACGACTCGACGCCCCGAACCTCGACGGTGCCGCTGGGGATGTCGATGTGGAGGCTGGTGCGGTTACCGGTGGTGGCCCCGGTCCAGTTGGTGAAGGTCTCGGTGCGTCGCATGGCGGTCACAGATCGAACGCGTCGGTGACGCGCGTGCCCTTGGGGTCGTTGCGCTTGGCACGCTTGTTGAGTGCGTCGACGACCCAGGCGTTCACCGATTCGCCATCGATCGTCGCGGAGTCCTCGATGACACGCTTCAGCGAGGGCGGAAGGCGCAGCGTGATGCGCGCATCGAACTCCTCGGTCGACGCTTCGGCCGCCTGCGTCGGGCCGTCGACCACACGCAGTTCGAGGTCGCCGCCACTGATGACGACCTCGACCGTTCGGTCGGGGAGTTGGGCGCTGATCTCGGCGGCTGCCTGCTGGGCGAGATCCATGGCCGCGAGCCGCAGTGCCGGGTCGAGCGCGTCGATGAGTTGTTGGACGACACCGTCGAGCGCGGGGTCGTCGCCCGCCAGGGAGCCATGGCCGGCGAGCGTGGCCTGGACATGATGGATGATCGGCTGCAGCTGCACAGTCAGTCCTGTCGGCGACGTGCGGAGCGGCGCTGGCTGCGGGTGGAGCGGGGCACGACACCATCGAAGTCGTTGCCGGGGACGCCGTGGTGGGAGTGCAGTTGGCGGTCGAGGTCGGCGCGAACGGCGTCGACCAGGGCGGGGTGGGAGTGGTACATCTCGACTTCCTTTGACAGCAGGGCGACATCCAGACGACATCGCTGTGATGTCGTCATGATGTCATAGTGACATCACCCTGTCAACCGTGTCGATCCCCGGCCGTGCGGGGTGCCGCGTCAGCTGCGGGGGACCTTGCTCCACGGGAGGTCCTTGTCGACGCGCGGCTCTCCCGGCAAGCCGAGCATCTGCTCGCCGAGGATGTTCTTCATGATCTCGGTGGTGCCGCCCTCGATGCTGTTGGCGCGAGCGCGTAGGAAGCTGTGCCGCACGCCGTGATCCATGCCGTCGACCGACAACGCCTCGGGCCGGCGGAAGGTGAAGTCGTAGCCGATGAGACCGTGCGCGCCGAGGAGGTCGATGCAGAACTCGGTGCACACCTTGTTGAAGTTGCTGAGCGCGAGCTTGGCGATCGAACCCTCGGGCCCGGGGTTGCCCGACTTCGCGTTCTGGCCGGCGCGCACGTTGGTGAGGCGGAACGCCTCGGACTGCGTGTACAGCTGCATCAAACGTTCACGGCGGGCGCCGGTCTGCTCGTCGGTGGAGAGGGTCTCCCAGATGCGCAGCGCCTCGGCGATGGGGCCCGAGCGCTTGCTGCCGCCGCCACCACCACCGATGGCGGTGCGTTCGTTCATCAGGGTGGTGAGCGCGGCTCGCCAACCCTCGCCGATGGCGCCGATGCGGCAGTCGTCGGGCACGCGAGCGTCGGTCATGTAGACCTCGTTGAACTCGGCCTCGCCGGTGATCTGGCGAAGCGGTCGCACCTCCACGCCGGCCATCTTCATGTCCAACGCGAAGTAGGTCATGCCCTTGTGCTTGGGCGCCTCAGGGTCGGTGCGGGCCACGAGCATGCCCCAGTCGCCGAGGTGGGCCAGTGTGTTCCACACCTTCTGGCCGTTCACGATCCACTCCTCGCCATCCTTCACGGCGCGGGTGCCGAGACCGGCGAAGTCGCTGCCGGCACCCGGCTCGCTGAACAGCTGACACCAGCGCTCCTCGCCGGTGAACATCGGCCGCAGGAAGCGGTGCTTCTGCTCGTCGCTGCCGTGGGTGACGATCGTGGGCCCGGCGAGTGCCATGAAGAACGTGCTCGGGTCACCCGCAGCCGAGCCCGCTTTGCGGCAGCGTTCCTCGACCAGGCGGTTCAGGTCGGGACGCGAATCCAGGCCGCCGAAACCGGTGGGGAAGTGCACCCACGCGAGGCCGGCGTCGTAACGGTGGCCGCGGAACTCGCGGTCGCTGCAGCTCGCAGGCGGATGGTTGGCCAGCAGGTCGTCGAGGGCTGCGGTGACGCGGTCGAGATCGGTGTCGCTCATGCTCGCAGTCTCGCGGTCGGGGAACCCCCTGTTCAATCCGGAGCAGCACTAGCGTGCCCGCATGTCCGATGTGCAGTCCGTCACCGTCTCTGCCGACGAACGGGCGGCCATGCGGGCCTTCCTCCAACGGTGCGAAGTGCGCCTCTCGACGATGCATCGAGTGGCCACGGCCTTGCTGTCGGGCGCCGGCATCTTGGTGCTCCTGCCCGCTGTCGAACGCGACGCGGTGCTGCAGGTGCTGCGGTCGTTGCTCGTCGGTCCGGTCAGCTGGTCGCGGGGGCTCCTGGCGGCTGCTGTGGCGTTGTCCATCGTCCTGGCCATCGTCGTGCTGTGGCTCGTCATCATCGAGCTGACCCGCTTCTACTTCCACGCCAACCATGTGGTGCACGCCGAAGGCGAGGTGTTCACACCGCGTTTCACCTTGACCGGTGTGCGAATGGCCACCGACGAGTTCGGTCCCGAGACGAACGCGGCGTACGAAGCGGTGCACTCGGCCGAGGCCACCGTGCGGTTGCTGGTGCCCAGCAATGCGCGTGCCCGCTCGCGCATCGATCGCCAACTCGATGCGTACCCCGGTCTGCTCGAGAACTCGTCCGATCCCGACCTGGCCCGAGCCGAGGCGCTGTTCGAGCTCGCGGCGGCACGGCGCCGCACGATGGTCGAGGAGGTCGCGAAGATCGAGTACGGCATCGTCCGGCACATGCTGCGTCTGCAGGTCATCGTCCTTCGGTACGTGAAGGCACTGCTCGTCATCGTCGTCACCTCGCTCGTCGCCTTCGCCTGTGCCGCTGCGGTGAACGGTCAACCGCGCATCACAGCCGCCGACGAACGGTGGATCGCCGGAGCGATGTTGCTGTGGGCTCCCGTCGTGCTCATCGTCGTGTCGTCGCCGGTTCGTTGGCTCGAGAGCCTGCTGCGCACCGAAGGCGCGCAGCACACGGCGGTCGGGCGCGACCACGAACTCACGCAGCTGGAAGACGTCACGGCGCGCATCGCCGGCACAGCGTGGTGCTTCGCGGCGGTGGCGAGCATCCTGCTGCTCGTGCATCACCCCATCTCCACGCAGGGCCGAGTTGCGCTCGCCGTGGTCGCCGCCGTGTCGGTCGGCCTCGGTGTCACCTGGATCGCGCGTCGGTACGGCAATCGACTGCGCGCCGCAACGGGGCGATGATGCGACGATCGATCGACGACTATCCGTTCGCCGAAGGAGATGTGCCCGAGGGCGCCGACGATGCAATGCGGCTGAGCTGGGCCGTCGCGATCAGCGACGACTACGACGACGCCGAACCGCGGGTGGTGCTGACCGTGGAAGAGGTGGGAGCGCCCGGCGAAGGCCTGGTGGGACACCTCGCACCCGACATGGCCCGCCGCCTGCGGGCCGCCCTGCGCGATGCGTTGCGCGAGATCGGTGAGGAACCCGGCCCCTGACCGTTGCCGCCGACGTCAATAGGCCCTAATGTTGATAGGACTAGTCAGCTTTCTGAGGAGTCCACGTTGGGTGTCACCCCGATCATCCCCGCACCACGCGATCTCGACGCCGAGCAGCAGCGCGACATCGAGCGTTTCGAGCGAGCCGTCGCCCAGTATCTGGCCGGCGAGATCGGCGAGGACGTCTTCCGTGTCATGCGGCTCAACAACGGCGTCTACGGCCAGCGTCAGGGCGGCACCAACCAGATGGTGCGCATCAAGCTGCCGGCCGGCACCATCACGCCCGAGCAACTCGACATGATGGCCCACATCAGCGACGAGTTCTCTCGAGGCTGGGGCCACATCACCACCCGTCAGAATGTGCAGGTGCACTACGTCGAACTGACGCGGGTCCCCGAGTTGATGCGGCTCATCGGGTCCGTCGGCCTCACCAGCCGCGAGGCGTGCGGCGACACCGTCCGCAACGTGATGGCCTGCCACCTCGCCGGCGCCTGCCCGCACGAGGTGCTCGACGTCACCCCGTGGGCCGAGGCCGCCTACGAGCACTTCGTCCGCAACCCGCTCGGGCAACGTCTGCCGCGCAAGTTCAAGATCAACTTCAGCGGGTGCAGCTCGGACTGTGGCCAGGCGATGTTCAACGACGCGGGTGTCATCGCCACCACGCGCACCCTGCCCGACGGCACGGTCGAGCACGGCTTTCGCGTGTACATCGCCGGCGGTCTGGGTGCGACGCCCCATCCGGCGATGGCGCTGGAGGACTTCACCAGCCGCGAGGACCTGCTGCCGACGGTCGAAGCCATCCTTCGCGTGTTCGAGCAGACCGGCAACCGCGACAACAAGCTGCGCGCCCGTCTGAAGTGGGTGGTCGACCAGCTGGGCATCGAGGAAGTTCGCCGCCGTGTGTTGAAGGTGCGCCACACCCTGCCGGCTTCGAGCTCGTGGCCCGGGGGCATTCCCGAACTGGTCGCCAAGGTCGGCGACGCGCCGGCCGGCCGGAGCAGCACCGTCGAGGCCACCGCCGTCGGTCAGGGTGTGGCGGTCGCCATCACACCGCGCGATCCCTACGGCCGCTGGGAGGCCACGTCCGTGGTGCGCGGTGTGGCGAACGGTTCGGTGTCCGCTGTCGCGTACGCCTCGCTCGGCGACGTCACGGCCGCACAGTTCCGTGCCCTGGCCAGCATCCAGCGCGAGCTCGGCGCCGACATCCGTCTCTCGAACCGCCAGAACGTCGTGTTCCGTGGGCTCACCGAGACGCAGCTGCCGGTGTTGTTCGAGCGGCTCGAGGCCATCGGCATGGCTCGCCCCGGTGCCGAGTTGGCCCGCGACGTCGTCGCCTGCCCGGGTGCCGACACCTGCAACATCGCCGTCACCCAGTCGCGCGGCCTGGCCAGCGCGATCGGCGAGGAGCTCGAGGCCGAAGGTCTGGCCGAGGTGGGCGGCGTGCGGATCAACATCTCTGGTTGCACCAACTCGTGCGGTCAACACCACGCCAGCGACATCGGCTTCTTCGGCGCCGAGCGCCGCGCCCACGGCAAGGCGGCTCCCGGCTATCAGATGCTGCTCGGCGGGTACGTCGGCCAGGAACAGATCCATTTCGGCGAGAAGGCGCTGCGCCTTCCGGCGAAGGCGGCACCGAAGGCCGCCGCGCGAGTCGTCCGTCGCTTCAACGACGAGCGCACCGCAGGCGAGGCGTTCCGCTCGTGGATGGATCGTGTCGGTGGTGCGGCGGCGATCGCCGACACGCTGCAGGACCTCGCCGAGTTTCCGTTGCCCGACGACGCCCCCGACTTCTACGTCGACTACGGCGAGACCGGACCGTTCGTGGCCGAGGTGGGGGACTCGGAGTGCGCGGTCTGAACGACCGGTACGCCGCCGTCAGTCAGGCGATCGACGACGCGAACTCGCTCGATCCCAACCTGGTGCGAGTGCGTGGTTCGTTGCGTCCGCTCGCGCTCGCGCACGGTCAGTACGCCGTCGAGTGGGTTGAACAGCTGCACCCTGCGCCGAGCGAGCTGGTGTTGCTCGCGGCTCGTGCCCATCACCTTCGACGGTGGGAACTGCCGCGTTCGCGATACCCGGAGGGCAAGGTCGGCTACCACCAGTGGAAGCGCGACCAGCGTCAGCGGCACGCGCACGACGTCGCAGTGCTGCTCGGTCCCGCTGGCTACGACGAACACGAGATCGGCCAAGTGCAGGCCTGGATCCGTCGCGAGCACCTGTCGGTCGACCCGGGCTCGCAGGCGGTGGAGGATGCTGCGTGCTTGGTCTTCATCGAGACGCAACTGGCCGACGTCGCGACGAAGCTCGAGCGCGATCACCTCATCGAGGTCATCCGCAAGACCGCGAAGAAGATGTCGGCGGCGGCACTCGGCGCGGTGGCCCGCATCCCTCTCGGCGACGCCGAGCGGCAGTTACTGGCCGAGGCCCTCGCCGACTGATCAGCCGTCGGCCGTGCCGGCGGTCTTCACCAGGACCTCTGCGTAGTAGCTCGGGTCGTGCGGTCCGGACACGCCGTAGCGGGGGCCGATGAGCAGAAAGGGCAGCGCCCTGATGCGGAAGAACGCCGCAGACTCGATGTCGGCAGCGACGGCGGCCGCGTGGGTGCCCTCGGTGAGCACCTTCGTCGTCACGGCCGGCGACAGGCCGACTTCAGCGGCGAGGTCCACCAGCTCGTCGATGCGGCCGAGATGCCGGCCCTCCGCGAAGTGGGCGCGCATGAGTCGCACGACCATTGCCTCCTGCTTGCCGTTCGCCGTGGCGTGGTGCACGAGCTCGTGGGCCTTGCGCGAGTTGGTGTGGCGGACGCGTTCGAAATCGAAGTGGAGTCCTTCGCGTGCGGCGACGTCGGCCATCTGTCCCAGTGTTCGCCTCGCCTCGACGGCGTCGATTCCCCGATGTTGCACGAGGAAGTCGATCTCGCTGCCTTCGAAGTCGACCGGCGTGTCGGGGGAGAGTTCGAACGAGCGGAACTCGACCGCGATCTGCCGCTCGCCACCGTTCTGGTGGTAGCGACGAACGGCCTCGGCGAAACGGCCGAGGCTGAGATAGCTCCACGGGCAGGTCAGGTCGGCCCACATCTGAACGGTGACGACATCGGTCATCGGCGCGTCGGTCATCAGTGCGCTTCTCCACTCGCGAGGATGGGCTGGAGGGTGAGTTCGGGCTCGTCGCTCATCAGGCGTTGCAGGCGGTACTTGTTCTCGAACAACGCCACCAGTGCGCCGTCGCCGCGGGTGAGGATGCGGATGCCGCCGATCTGGCGCAGACGGTCGGCCGACTCCTTGTCGGTGAGGCGGATGGCCTGATACGGCGCCGACACGATCTCGGTGGGGGCACCGAACTCGCTCCCCAGACGGTGGGCGAACACCTCGAACTGCAGCTGGCCGACGGCGGCGAGCACGTTCTCGGTGTCGCCCATGTCGGGGTCGCGCAACACCTGCACGACCCCCTCCTCGTCGAGCTGCTCGAGGCCCTTGCGGAACTGCTTGGCCTTGCCGTTGTCCATCGGGCGGGCGCGAGCGAAGACCTCGGGGGCGAAGCGGGGCAACTGCGGGAACTCGACCGAGCCGCCGTCGAAACCGGCACCGAACAGGGTGTCGCCGATGAGTACGCCACTCGCATTGACCAGACCGACCACATCGCCTGGGTAGGCGAGGTCGACGGTTTCGCGATCGGCGCCGAACGCGGTGGTGGCGTACTTCGTCGTCATGTCGCGGCCGGTACGCGAGTTGGTGACGCTCATGCCGCGCTCGAACGTGCCGCTGCAGATGCGGGCGAAGGCGATGCGGTCGCGGTGCGACGGGTCCATGTTCGCCTGCACCTTGAACACGAACGCGCTGAAGGGCGCATCGAGTGGGTGCGGCGTGTCCCTCACGTCGTGTCGGGGCGACGGCGCAGGTGCCAGTTCCACCACGGCGTCGAGCAGCTTGCGGACGCCGAAGTTGGTGAGCGCCGAACCGACGAACACCGGGGTGCTCTCGCCAGCGAGGAACGACGGCAGATCGACGTCGGCACCGACGGCCTCGAGCAACCCGAGCTCGTCCATCGCGTGCTGCCAGGCGCGGCCGCCCTCCTTCGACGCCTCGGTGAGATCGATGTCCTCCTCGAGTGCCGCCGACGCACCGCGGGCGGTGCGGGTGAACTTCGTGTACTGCCCGGTGCGACGGTCGACGACGCCGCAGAACTCGTCGCCGCTGCCGACCGGCCAGGTGACCGGGGTGGGGCGGAGGTCGATCTGCGACTCGATCTCGTCGAGCAACTCCAGCGGCTCGCGACCGGGTCGGTCGTACTTGTTCAGGAACGTGAGCACCGGCAGGTTGCGCGACCGGCACACCTGGAAGAGCTTCAACGTCTGGCTCTCGATGCCCTTCGCTGCATCGAGCACCATCACGACGGCGTCGACCGCGGCGAGCACGCGGTACGTGTCTTCGCTGAAGTCGCGGTGGCCGGGCGTGTCGAGCAGGTTGATCGTGTGCGCGTGGTACGGGAACTGCAGCACCGTGGAGCTGATCGAGATGCCGCGCTGCTGTTCGATCTCCATCCAGTCGCTGCGCGAGCTGCGTCGACCCTCGCGGGCGTGCACCGCACCGGCTTCCTGTACCGCACCGGAGTACAGCAGGAACTTCTCGGTGAGCGTGGTCTTGCCGGCGTCGGGGTGGCTGATGATGGCGAACGTTCGTCGCTGATTCGCCTCGTACACCACGTCGCCGCTCATGAGGCTTCGAGGCTATCGGCGCCTGTTCAGTCGAGCGTGATGATCACGGCGCAATCGCCGTACGGGATGCGATTCCGCTTGACGACTCCGCCGATGGTGCCGAGGGCCCTGGTGATGTTGGTCATGAAGCCGTACTTCGCCTTCACCTTGCGCTGCACCTCGGCGAACAGCGGATCGTCGGATGCGACAAGGCGCGCCTGGGCCGTGGACGGTGCAGAGCCGTCCTTCAGCTTGCCCCGTGCATCGCTGGGCTGGACGGTGACCTTGGCGGTGTGTGCCAGGCGCTTCGCCTTGCCGGAGCCGGAGCTGGTCCAGAAGCCCAGTTCGCCACCGTCGAGCGTCACGGCCCACACCGGACTGGCGACCGCGTCACCCGAGCGCTTGAACGTGGTGAACGACAGGTACTTCTCGTCGCCGAGTGTCATGGGGATCCCCTTCGATTGGCCCGTGCACCGCGACGCTAGTTCGCTCGCCGGCCGCCTCGATCCGCCCGTCAGGCCATGCTGCGCAGCACGCAGCGGTCAGCCACCGTTGGACGCCGGGGTGTACGGCCGGCACGGCTGGCCGCGCAGCGAACCACATGCGGGCGGCGCAGCGGGCACCTCGATGTCGGGGATCACGGGGAGCAACAAGCGCGACGGGTGGTCGGCATCGTGGGCGATGGTGACGGTCTCGCCGTCGCTGATGGTGCGGAACTCCCAGATCGACCGGTTGTTGCCGGGCGCGTCGATGGTCAGGCGGATCTGGCTGCCGGCTCGGAACGGGTGAGCGAACGGGAACAGTGCGATGCGGACCTCGCTGAACTCGCCCTCGGGAAGGTCGGCGGCGTCGGCTTCGGCGTTCGTGTGGGCGGGGGACAGCTGCGTGCTGCGCTCCTCGTCGAGTGCTCGCTGGCTGGCGCGCAGCCAGCCGCTCTGGACGTAGATCTCGGTGCCGTCCGGGCGAACCTCGGTGATCGTCACCTCGAGGTCCGTGTCGGTGGTCGATGCCTTCACCCACAGGTCCACCGACCC
>JANOET010000181.1:0-4975 GCA_031413415.1 Acidimicrobiaceae bacterium | reverse complement strand
ACCCCGACCTGCGTCTGTGCCGAACAGTGCTGGGTGGCGTGTGTGCGTCGCACGAGATCCACGTCGACGACGGCCGCGCCCGCATTCGCGCGGTCATGGTCCGGAGCCACTGACCCCATGAACGACCAGCGCGACGACCTTCGCGACGACTCGCAACGCGAAGCCGACCGCTGGCTGGACGAGGCGCTCCACGAGTTCGCACGCACGCGCGACGAACGTCTTCGTGAGGAAATCGTCCACCGCACGTTGTGGCTGGCGACCCGCGGCGCACGCCGTTTCGCGACTCGCGGCGAACCGTTCGACGACCTCGTCCAGGTCGCTCGTTTCGGCCTGTTGAAGGCGATCGACCGCTTCGACCCCTCGCAGGGCGTCCAGTTCGGCGCGTACGCCACCCCGACGATCATGGGCGAGATTCGGCGCCACTTCCGCGACTACACCTGGAGCGTCCATGTGCCGCGACGGGCGAAGGACATCCGCGCTGCCGTCAACGACAAGATCGATCAGCTGATGAAGGAGCTCGGCCGCTCCCCCACCATCGACGAGATCGCCGAACAACTGCAGGTCTCGCCCGACCTCGTCATCGAGTCGCTCGAGGCGAACAACGCCTACCGCTCCGCATCGCTCGACGTGGCTGGTGCCCATCAATTGGCGACGGCCGACACCGAGACCGGGCTCGACGAAGTGCTCGACATCGACCTCGTCGGGGGACTGCTGCAGCGGCTCAAGCCGCGTGAGCAGATGATCATGTACCTGCGTTTCTACGAAGAGATGAGCCAGTCACAGATCGCCGAACGAATCGGGACCAGCCAGGTGCACGTCGGCCGCCTGATCGCCGCCGCGCTCGAAAACCTCCGCCGAATCGTGGCCACCGACGACGCCACCGATCTCGCCGTCGACGGCGCCCACTCGCGTTTGCCCCAGCAGGTCGAAGGGTAGGGACCGCGCATGCTCCCCAAGTTCCTCTCCCGTCGCCTCCGCTGGGGCGCGACCGTGACCGTCCTCGGCGCCTTGATCACCAACCGGCACGACTCGACGCGTTGGTGGCAGTTCCTTCGCCGTACGGCTCGTCCTGGCACCGAGTTCGGCACACCGCAGTGGTGGACCGAGGTCCGGGTGCGTGCCGCCGTGACGCTGGACCGAACGCTGCGGCGCAGCCCGGCGATCAAGGACATCGTGGTCGACGGTGACGAAGTGGTCCTGTTCGTGGAAGGAGCCGTGCGGCCCGAGATCGTCCGTCACCTCGGTTCGTTGCAACGCGTGAAGGGCATTCGTGAGGTTCGTTGCGTCGAGCTGTCCGATGTGCCGATCGACATCGCGGAAGGCGTCTCGGTCGCCGACTGACCGTCGCTGGGGAGGCCCTCGAGATGGACAGCGGTCGTTGAGCATGGCATCGTCGGCGACATGACTCCGGACGTCGAAGTGCTTCCGGGACCCGACTGGCATCGCGTCGCCGCCGACGAGTTCGCCTCCAGCGCCGCACGCCGCCACGTCGCGACATGGTTACGAACGCGGGGCGGGACCTCTGCCGAGATCGACGACCTGTCGCTGGTCGCCAGCGAACTGGCAGCGAACGTGACCCAGCACGGAGACGCCGACGAGCTGTTGGTCCGGCTCGACGACAGCGACCCGGGCCGATGGACGCTCGAGGTCGTGGGCGGCCGCAATCTGCTGCCCGCCCACCTGGCCGACCCCACGTCGTGGGAGGTGCCGCGGGCCGACAGCACCACGGGTCGCGGCCTGGGCATCGTCCGTACCGTCATCGACGAGATCGAGGTGTTGACGGCACTCGATGTGCTCACGATCCGCTGTCATCGTCTGCGCACGAAGCCGGCCTGAGCCCGGCCCCGGAGGCGTCAGCATCTTCACCTGAGCGGCCAGCGGGTCTGGCCGTTGCGACGAGCGGGTATCGACCAGGTACGTCCACGTTCGTGGGCGCCACCCTTCGAATGGAGGAACCATGTTCCGCACCAAGCACGTCGACCAGGTCGCCGAGGTCGGCGACACTCGGACCGTCAGCCGACAGTTCCCGGCGAGTTCGCTCGTCGGTGCCCTCATCGGCGCCGCAATGCTCGTCGTCGGCATCGTGGTGTTGCTTCGCGGCGACGTCACCGGCTCGTGGAGCGACCCGATGGTCAGCATCCTCGGACTCGACCACACGCCACTGCTCGGCCTGGCCGAGGTCGCGACCGGCGCCCTGCTGTTGATCGCCGCACTCACCGGTTCCCGACCGGTGTTGATGTTCTTCTCTGCAGTCATGATGATCTTCGGCGTGGTGGTGCTCGTGCAGCACGAGTCGCTCGTCGACGACCTCGGAGTGCAGTCCGCGCACGGCTACTGGGCCCTGGGCCTCGGCGCCCTGCTGCTCGTCGTCACGCTGGTGTCCACCGACCGCATCGTCGAACACCGCAGCGTGGCCACCGTCCAGCAGGCGGATCTCGTCGAACCGGCCGCCTTCGCAGCACCAGTCGCGCAGGTCCAGCCCATCCAGTCCGTGACCACCGTCGATCCGCTCGCGGATCAACGCCGGTAAGCAACGGACTCGGCGAGCGCAGCACGCTCGACGTCGTGACCTCGATGCACTGCTTTCCATGGTTTCCCTCGCTTTCGCGAGGGGTACTCCGACAGCATGAAGCGACGAGCGTTTCACGACGTCGAGCGTCGCACCACCGTCATGGTGCCGACGTGATCCGCGCAGGCGACCGCCTCCGCTGTGGCCGTGGCGTCGCCGACGCCGCGAGCGCTCGACGTTTCGTGGGCGAGACGCTCACGCACTACGGAGCGCCCGACGAAGTGGTGCAGACCCTGCGTCTGGCCGTCAGCGAGTTGGTCAGCAACGCGCTGGTCGCCCGTGGTGCAACCGACGAGACCCCTGTCGAGATCACGGTCGAGACCGGATCCGACGGCTGGGGGCTCGAGGTCCTGGGGGGCTGGCAGCCGGCCGGTCATCTGCTGTGGGACACCTCGCGTTGGCGCATGCAAGGCGACGGTCGCAGCTCGGGTCGCGGCCTCGGCCTGGTACGGGCCCTCGCCGATGAGGTCGACGTGCACCGGTTCGACGGACACGCGGTCGTGAGCTGTTGGATCCGTGGTCTCGGACGGCACTGACCGACCGGCACACACGACCCGGTCGTTTGTCGCCCGCGCCAGTCGGGTACTGATCGTGCAGCAACCCAACACAAGGAGCTCGAGAATGGAACACGAGATCGACAAGACCAAGGGCCGCATCAAGAAGGCCGCCGGCGACCTGACCGATAACGACGAGTTGCGTCGCAGCGGTGCCGCAGACGAGCGCGCCGGCAAGGCGAAGGAGGCCGTCGAGCACGGCAAGGACAAGCTCGACGACGCGATCGACGCCGTGAAGGACCGGCTCGACAGTCACTGAGCGACGTCCGTGTGTGCCGCCCACCCCCTGGGCAGCGCTCCTGAGGATGAAGAGGGAGGCCGATACCCCGGCCTCCCTCTTCTCGTTCCTGGACCACAGGTGCGAACATGCGACCTCCACGACCTCGACGACCCCCCTCAGGAGACGGCCATGGATCTGATCGCCGAAGAACGACGTCGCAGTGAGGCCCGACAGGCGCGCGGTGCACTCGAATGAGCCGGTGGCCGGCCAACCCCGTGGTGCTCGAGATCAACGCGCATGTGTGGCTGCACGACCTGCGTCGTCGTTTCGGCGGCAACATGACGCTGGCCGAGGTGTGGGACGACGTGGCCCGTCCGGGCATCGATGCGGTGTGGCTGATGGGTGTGTGGGAACGCAGCCCTCGCGGCGCGCAGATCGCCCGGGCGAACGAATCCATGCGCCATGCGGCCGAGGACGCCCTCCCGGGGATGACCGACGCCGACATCGTCGGCTCGGCCTACTGCATCCGTCGGTACTCGGCCGACCCGTTCTTCGGCGGCGACCTCGGGCTGGCCATGGCACGAGTCGCGCTCGCACAACGCGATGTGAAGCTGGTGCTCGACTTCGTCCCGAACCACACCGCACCCGATCACGCCTGGGCGGTGCAGCGACCCGAGTACTACGTGCACGGCACCTACGAGCAGGTGCGTGACGACCCGGACTCGTGCATCGAGGTGAACGGCCACATGTTGGCATGCGGGAAGGACCCGTACTTCCCGGCCTGGCCCGAAGTCGTGCAGCTCGACGCCTCCAGCCCCGACCTCCGGTCGATGATGGTCGAGCAGGTGATGCGCATCGCCGAGCGTTGCGACGCCGTGCGCTGCGACATGGCGATGCTCGTGCTCGACGACGTGTTCGAGCAGACGTGGGGCGCCCGAGGCGCTCCCACGCGCACCGATGGACGGGGCTTCTGGCCCACGATCATCGAGCCCGTGAAGGCTGCGAACCCCGACTTCCAGTTCTGGGCAGAGGCGTACTGGGACCTCGAGCCGACGCTGCTCGAACAGGGTTTCGACGCCTGCTACGACAAGGGCCTCTACGACCGCTTGCTGCATCACGCCGAGGTCAGCGATGTGCGCGCCCACCTGTCCGACGGCGCCGAGGCCACGGACTCGGCGGTGCGGTTCGTCGAGAACCACGACGAACCCCGCGCCGCCGCACTCGTCGACCGGCCTCGCCACCAGGCGCTGCTCACCACGGTGTGTACCGTTCCCGGCGTGGCGTTGCTGCACGAGGGTGGCACGCACGGCCGCCGGGTTCGCGTGCCCGTCGTGCTCGGCCGACGGCCCGACGAGGAACCCGACCTCGAACTCGCCTCGTTCGTCGACCGGCTGCTCGCTGCGCTCGGCGACGACCTCCGGCGCGGTACGTGGCAACCGTTGGCCATCGACGGATGGCCCGACAACCGCAGCAACGAGCAACTGCTCGCATGGGCGTGGACGTTGCCCGACGCACGATTCGTCGTGGTGGTCAACCTCGGCGGCGATCGCGCCGACGGCCTGCTGCGCGCCCCGTGGGCCGACCTCGACGGCGAGGTGACCCTCGTCGACCGATTGACGGGCGAGCAGTTCG
>JANOET010000180.1:0-2940 GCA_031413415.1 Acidimicrobiaceae bacterium | reverse complement strand
TCCGACATCGGCGCCGCCCTCCAGGGGGGCATCGGAACGGCCGCCAGCGCCAACCTGCACCCGGGCCAGCCCCCTCCCCCTACCCCTGCCCCGCCGCCTGCTGGTCCCGACTCGACACCTCCCCCGCCGCCACCCGCCGTCTGAGCGTGTGAGCCGGTGACGTACCGCTTCACGGCGACGCTGTGGAGGTGGAAGGGCGACAGCGCCTGGCACTTCGTCACCCTGCCGTTCGATCAGTCCGACGAGATCGACGAACGAACCACCGCGACCCAGGGCGGGTTCGGCTCGGTGAAGGTGCGCGTCACGGTGGGCCGCACGACGTGGACGACATCGCTGTTCCCGTCGGCCGAACAGAAGAGCTACATCCTCCCGATGAAGGCGGCCGTGCGCAAGGCCGAGTCGCTGCTCGAGGGCCAGCCCGTCGAGGTGGTCATCGAACTCGTCGGCGTCGTGGCACCTGATCAGCCGTCGTAGCCGTCGACCACGTACATCCGGGCCTCGGCCGCATCCGCGCGCAGGGCCCGGATGGTCGTGTATTCGGGGCTGTGGAAGAACGCGACCGCAGCCTCCTTCGATGGGAACTCGATGATCACCGTGCGGCCCGCCGGGCGGTCGCCCTCGAGCACCTCGATGTCGCCGCCGCGCACGAGATACCGCGCCCCTGCCGCCTCCAGCGCCGGGCCGGCTTGGGCCTTGTACCGTTCATATTGCTCAGGGTCGTGGACCTCGGCCTGGTAGACGATGTAGGCGCTCATACGGCGAGCGTAGACGCGGCCCCATCGCGTCGGTGTCGGCACGACTGGCGTCGGCGACACTCACGACTAGGGTCGATCACCGTGCTCGACCAATCCGCCGAGATGGAGTTCGTGGTGCAGCTCGGCGCCGCGCTCATCCAGGCCGGCACCGCTGTCGACGACGTGCACAAGACCGTGCTCGCCGCGGCCGAGCACCAAGGCATCCGCGACGCCAGCGTGGTGGTGCTGCCGACGGTCGTGCTGCTGCAAGGGGGCGGCGACACCGGCGGACCGAGCCGAATGACGTCGTTCCGGCGGGCCGGGATGCGCCTCGATCAGATCAGCTCGCTCGACGAACTCACCCGGCAGGCCGAGCGCGGCCACGTCACCGCCGCCGATGGTCTGCGGCGGCTGCGCGACATCCGACGAGCGCGGCCGCCCCGGCGTCGCATCGTGCGCGTCCTCGGTATGGGTGTGCTGTCCACCGGTTTCGCATTGCTCCTCCAACCCACGCTGTCGGGCATCGGTCTCGCCTTCGTCCTCGGTCTCGCCATCGGGGTCCTGCGCATCATCGAGCTCCCTCGCTTCCAGGTGGTGCTCCCCGTCATCGCGACCTTCGGCGTGAGCGTTGCGGTGTTCTGGTTCGCCGGTCACTACGACGCGGAGAACCCCATCCGCATGCTCATCCCACCGCTGGTGCTGTTCCTGCCGGGCGCCGCACTCACGACCGGCACGATGGAGCTCGCCGCCGGCGACACGGTGAGCGGGGCGAGTCGACTGGTGGAGGGTGTCGTCAACCTGTTGCTGCTCGCATTCGGCATCGTGGCCGCGACGGAGGTGGTGAACGTGCCCCAATCCGAGCTCATCGACAATCCCATCGAGTCGTTGGAATGGCTCACGCCAATCATCGGGCTGGTGGTGCTCACGGCCGGGCACTACCTGCACAACTGTGCGCCGCGACGAACGGTGGGCTGGATCTTCCTGGTCTGCGCGGCGGCGTTCGCCGGACAGGCCGCCGGGGCAGCAGTCGTGTCGCCCGAGTTGTCGGCGTTCTTCGGCGCGATCGTGATGACGCCACTCATCCTGTGGCTGTCGGGCCGGCCCGATGGCCCGCCACGCATGACGCTGTTCCTCCCCGCGTTCTGGATGCTCGTGCCCGGCGCCACCGGATTGATCGGCGTGACGCAAGCCGTGGGCACCAGTCGTGTCGGGATGGGCGACTTCGGGGAGACCGCGGTGACGGTCGCATCGATCACGCTCGGCACGTTGTTGGGCGCGGCCACGTGGAACGCCTCGACCGACGTGGCCGCGTATGCGCTGGAGCATCTGGTCGGCAGATCGTCCGACGGCGACGACGGCTGAGGTCGACCCTCGCCCGTTGGATGCCGCTTCGTCAGCGAACTCGGTGGATGAGGTGCCCGGCATCGATCCCGGTGACATCGGCACCGAAGACGGCAGCGGCGATGGCCTCCGCGCCGTCGACCAGGCGCGGGCCGGGGCGCACCATCACCGAGTCGGCGTCGATGGCCCACACCGCGGCACGCTCGGGCATGAGGTGCAGCACCGAGGCCGCTTGCTCGGCTGCGCCTTCCAGACCGTAGCCGCAGGGTGACACGACGATGTGGTCCGGGTCCTCGGCGACGATGGCCTCCCACGTGCTGGGCACGGAGCGCTCGCCGGGCATGCCCAGCACGGGAACCGCTCCCGCGGCGGTGACGATGTCGGGCACCCAGTGACCGCCCACGAACGGCGGGTCGATCCACTCGAGCACGAACACTCGCGGTCGCGGAAGGTCGCCCACGTGCGCATCGACACGCTCGCGCAGGGTCGCCAGTCGCTGCCGCAGATCGGCGACCAGGGCGGCGCCACGCTCGGGCACGCCGGCCGCGTCGGCGACGGTCTGCACCGAGTCGATCACCTCGACGAGCGACTGCGGATCGATCTGCAACACGGCGGCGTGGCACTGCAACCGCTCGATCGCCTCGTCGACGTTCCCGCTCGAGACAGCGCACACCCGACACAGGTCCTGGCTGAGGATGAGGTCGGGGTCGCATCGCTGCAGGGCTGCTTCGTCGAGCGAGTACAGGTCCTCCCCCGCCGCCACTTTCTCGTAGTCGTACACCGCCTGCGGCGGCGGCGCGTAGCGGCCGTCGTCGATGCGAACCACGCCACCCATGTTGCGCAGCGAGGAGATGCGGTCGTTCAA
>JANOET010000179.1:0-20083 GCA_031413415.1 Acidimicrobiaceae bacterium | reverse complement strand
GTGGGGTAGCCGGGTGTTGGATTCAACGGAATGAGGTTCACATGTGCGGGCAGATGGAACCGCCGGCACAGTCGCGCCAGTTCCTTCGCGTCGCTGTCGCGATCGTTCGTCTTCGCGATCAGCGCCCATTCGAAGCTGACTCGTCGACCTTTCACCGCGAGATAGTCCGAGCACGCACTCATCAGGTCGTCGAGCGGGTACCGCTTGTTGATGGGCACCAACTCGTCGCGCAGTTCGTCGTTCGCGGCGTGCAGCGACACGGCCAGGTTCACCGGCAGCGGGCGTTCGGTGAGCTTGCGAATGCCGGGGATCAATCCGACGGTGCTGATGGTCAGGTGTCGCGCCGACATGCCGATCGCGCCGTGGAAGCGCTCGACGGCGCCCCACACGGCCGCTTCGTTGGCCATCGGCTCGCCCATGCCCATGAACACAACGTTGGCCAGCCGGCGGTCCATCGACTTCGCATCGCGAGCCGCGACCACGACCTGTTCGACGATCTCGCCGACGGTGAGGTGTCGGGTGAACCCGGCTTGGCCGGTGGCGCAGAAGCCGCACGCCATTGCGCATCCGGCCTGGCTGCTGACGCAGACGGTGACCCGATCGGGGTAGAGCATCAGCACGGTCTCGATGCGGCTGCCATCATCGAGTTCCCACAGGTACTTCACCGTGTCGCCACCGTCGCTGACGCGTCGCACGACCTGTCGCAGCGCGGTCGGCAACTCCGTGGCGAGCCGCGCCCTGAGCGCCTTCGGCACGTTGCTGATGTCGGCCGGCGCGGCGAGGTGCGTGTAGAGGCCCTCCCACACCTGGTCCAGTCGGTAGCGGGGCTCGCCGGCCAGCAATGCGGCGAACTGGTCGCGGTCAGGTGTGTAGAGCGTGGTGGTCACACGACCTCGGCGGCCAACTGGTCGTAGGCGGCGATGCGGTCGCGGGCGACATCGAGGCTCGCGGTCCAGAACGCGCTGTCCGTGATGTCGAAGCCGAACAGGGCTGCCACCTCCTCGGCCGTGTTCATACCCACCCGAGAGAGCGCGTCGTCGTAGTGCGCCTGGAATCGCTCGGGGTCGGTGCGGTACTGCGCGTACAACCCGAGTCCGAACAGGAGACCGTAGGTGTACGGCCAGTTGTAGAAGTGGCTGCCGTAGTAGTGCGGCTTCAGCGCCCACATGTACGGGTGCGCGGTGGTCTGGTCCAGCCCTTCTCCGTAGGCCTCGAGTTGCGCCTGCACCATCAGTTCGTTCAGCTCGCTCACGCCGAGCGTGCGGCGCTGTCGGCGGGCGAACACCTCGGTCTCGAAGAGGAACCGGCTACGGATGTCGACCACGACCTGGTTCGAGCCCTGCAGATCGGTGTCCAGCAGGGCCAGGCGATCGCGACCCTCGAGCCGGCCGAGACCTTCCTCCACCACCAGGGTCTCGCAGAAGATGCAGGCCGTCTCGGCCAACGCCATCGGCAACGCGCGCTGCAGGGCCGTGCGCTGCGCGAGCTGGGTGTTGTGGTAGGCGTGGCCCAGCTCGTGGGCAGTGGTCTGCGCGGACTCGACGCTGCCGCTCCAGTTCAAGAACACGAGCGACCGGTCACCGATGAACGGCATGCAGTAGGCGCCGCCGGCCTTGCCCGGACGCGGGCCTGCATCGATCCAACGCTCGTCGATGGCCCGATCGACCAAACCCGCGAGCGAGCCGCCGTAGGAGCCGAACGCGTTCCGAACGATCTGCAGGCCGTCGTCCCACGACACGTTCGACGGAGCGAACGGCAGCGGCGCGACGAGGTCCCACCATGGCAGCGCACCCTTGTGGCCGTGCAGCGCGGCCTTGCTGCGCATCCAGTGGCGGAAGTCGGGGAGCGATGCGGTGACGGCGTCGTGCATGGCGTCGAACGTGGCGCGGCTGACGCTGTTGCCGTACAACGATGCGTCGAGCGGCGACGGCCAGTTGCGGCGGCGGTTCACCGTGTTGGCCTCTCCCTTCACGCCGTTCATCGCCGCAGCGCAGGTGGTGGCGACGGTGGGCCATGCCGCCATCTCGGCGTCGTACGCTGCCTTGCGCACCGCGGGGTCGGGGTGGGTGGCCATGCCGCGAACCGCAGCGATGGGCTGGCTGCTGCTGGTGCCATCGGGCAGATGAACCAGCCCGGTCAGCTGCGACGTGACCACCTGCTGCAGTTGCTGCCACGCGGACGACCCGCTGGCGACGAGTTCGGCGTACAGCCCCTCCTCGGCTTCGCTCATCTGGTGTTCGGCGCGGGCGGCGAGCTTCTCGAGTGGTCCGCGGTGTTCGACGACCCGAGGGCTGACGGTGGCGAGCTGGTCGACGCCGAGCGCGGCGATCCACTCGGCGAGGCGAGCGAGCAGTGGCTTGGCCCGGAGGTTGTGCATCTGGAACTCGCCCATCAGTGCCTGGGCGCGTTCGTCGTAGCTGTCGGTGCTGGTGGTGGCATACAGGTACGCCTCCATCATGTCGGCATCGTCGCGGTACGCGTTGAGGGCGGTGATGGCTGCATCGGCCGCGACGCCATCGGCTTCGGTGACCGGGCGCGACTCCACCCCGCGGATGCCGTGCTGGTCGAACAGTGCTTCGAGTCGGGCCACGTCGGCGCTGCTGCGCTCCATGGACTCCTGGAACGAGCGCGAGTCGAACGACTCGTGCAGGTCGCTGACACTCCAGCGCGGCAGATCCTCTTTGGTGGACTGCGGATCGATCGTGGTCACGTGGTGGTTCCTTCTCGGACGTAGGCCTGGTCGGTGTGCGCGGTGTCGAAGCCGAGCGACTCGTAGAGCCGCACGGCAGCGGTGTTGTCGGCGTCGACGTAGAGCATTCCCTCGGTCGCGCCGCTGGCGTGGAGGGATCGTAGACCGGCGATGGTGAGGGAACGGCCGAGGCCGAGTCCGTGGAAGTCGGGGTGCACGGCGATCACGTAGATCTCGCCGACGACGGGTGTACCCGGGTGGACCTTGGTCCAACAGAAGGCGGCCAGTCGACCGTCGCGCTCGTGCAGCAGAAAGCCCGCCGGGTCGAACCACGGCTCGTGCTCGCGCTGCTGCAGGGTCGCAAGGTCCCAGCCGCCCTGTTCGGCGTGCCACTGGAATGCGGCGTTGTTGGCCTCGAGCCAGGCTGCCTCGTCGCTGCCCACGACGAACGGACGAACCTCGACGGCGGTCCGGTCGTCGAGCGGCAGCGAACGGCGCATCTGCAGGAGGCATCGGCCCGGTCGGAGTCCGAGCCTCGCCGCCTGCACATCGGCGTGCGGGGCGTCGTGTGCCCACCAGGTGACGTCGGCGTCGGCCGGCAGTTCGCCGAGCACGGTGCGCAGCAGCTGCACCAGGTGGTCGTCGGAGGACCCGCGCGCATCGGGATCCACGACCGCTCCCACCACGAATCCGGTGTTGCCGGCCGACGCCTGGGCGTAGCCCAGCAACTCCTCGGTCTCCGGCGTCGTGGCGGTGGCGGCGACGAACCCGGCGCGGGGGCCCAGGCCGAGGTCGGCGCGCAGGTGGTCGTTCAGTGTCGGCCCGCCGTCGTCGAGCGCCGACGCGGCGAGGAATCGCTCGATCCGGGCACGGTCGTCGCTCGTCAGCTCACGGAGGACCCGAACCTGCACCATCGAGGCGAGGCTAATGGCAAGTGGAGGCAGCGCACGTGGAGTCGTAGCCTCGCGACGATGGGGACACCGCGAACACCGAAGGGGAGGGCAGCGGCGGTCGCCGCGCTGCTGGAGGTGGAGTACCCCGAGGCGATCTGCGAACTCGACCACCGCACCCCGTTCGAGTTGCTGGCGGCGACCATCCTCTCTGCGCAGACCACCGATGTGCGCGTGAACACGGTGACGCCGGAGTTGTTCCGCAAGTACCCCGACGCCTCTGCACTCGCCGCTGCTGCGCCGCAGGCGCTCGAGGAGATCGTTCGGTCGACAGGCTTCTACCAGAGCAAGGCTCGCAACCTCATCGCCATGGCGCAGGCGCTGGTCGATCGGTTCGACGGCCAGGTTCCCACTGCGCTCGATGATCTCGTGAGCCTGGCAGGGGTGGGTCGCAAGACCGCGAACGTGGTCCGCAGCGTCGCCTTCGGGTTGCCGGGGCTGCCGGTCGACACACACGTCGGACGACTGTCCCGGCGGTTGGGGCTGACCACCGAGGACGACCCCGTGAAAGTGGAGCGCGAACTGTGCGCCCTGCTCCCGGCGCCGACATGGGGCGAATTCAGTCTGCGCACGATTCTGCACGGTCGGCGCGTGTGCGACGCACAGCGGCCACGCTGCGCGGAATGTGTGCTCGAACACCTCTGCCCATCGTCCTCGATCCCACGGAAACGTCAAGCCCACGTCAAGCCGTGACACGGAGAGCGAGAGACCTTGCCCTCTCAAGCAACGTGTGTAAGATGCATCCTGACCAGGTTCCCGCCACCTGGTTTGCAAGCGACGCTGGGATCCGCCGCCTGGTGTTGCCGGAAACGGCCCTCTTTGGAGGGCCGTTTCTGCATTTCTGGCGCCCTCAGCGCCGTGAGCATCCGTGCACGGTCAGTGAGCCTGCTGCGCGGTCTTTGCGGCCTTGCGCACGGAGCGTGCTGCGATGCGCAGCGCTCGCTCGGCCTCGACGAGCGCGTTGATCATGTCGGCCTGGTCGGTGTGCACGTAGTGGGGCACCAGGTCGCCGATCTGTTCGTGGTAGCGCTCGACGTGATCGGCGATCACGGACAGGGCAGCGGACGGATTGCTCGACATGTCGCACAGTCTGCCCGGCGGATGAATGCATCCGTGCCGCTGCGGGCACGCTCGGTAACGTGACACCGTGACACGAGTACCCGTCCGTGACGATCTGCGAGCGCTCGAGGGGTATCACTCGCCGCAGGTGCATGTGCGCGTCCGCCTGAACACCAACGAGTCGCCCTTCGCTCCGCCTGCCGCCTGGCGCGATGCCTTCGCGGCCGAGTTGTCGCGTGTCGAATGGCATCGATATCCCGATCGCGCCGCTGTCGAGCTGCGTGAGGGCATCGCCGCGCTGCACGGGGTCGGCCCCGATCAGGTCTTCGCCGCCAACGGCAGCAACGAGGTGTTGCAGACGCTGTTGCTCACGTTCGGTGGCCCTGGCCGCACGATCGCGACGTTCGAACCGACCTATCAACTGCACGGACACATCGCCCGTCTCACCGGTGCCACGGTGGCGGAGGGCGAGCGAGCCGCCGACTTCACCCTCGACCTCGCCGAGGTCCGCCGTGTCCTGGCCGAGGCGTCGCCGACCATCACCTTCCTGTGTTCGCCGAACAACCCCACCGGTCTCGAAGAGCCCGAGTCCAACGTGCGCGAGGTCATGTCGATGGCGCCTGGACTGCTGGTCGTCGACGAGGCGTACGGCCAGTTCGCGCGCTGGTCGGCCATCGGCATGCTCGACGAAGAGTTGCCGCTGGTGGTCACCCGCACGTTCTCGAAGACCTGGTCCATGGCTGGATCGCGGCTCGGCTATCTGGTCGGCCCCACCTGGCTCGTCGACGAACTCGACAAGGTCGTGCTGCCGTACCACCTCGACGTCGCCAAGCAGATCGCTGGCCGGCTGGCGATGACGTTCGTCGACGAGATGGAGCACCGGGTGCAGCTCATCGTGCACGAACGCGAACGACTGAGCACGGCGATGTCGGCGATGCCCATCGACGTCTTCCCCAGCGGGGCGAACTTCATCCTGTTCCGCCCGCGCACTCGGTCCGGCCGACAGGTCTGGCAGGGGCTGCTCGACCGCAGCGTCCTCATCCGCGACTGTTCCGGCTGGCCGCGACTCGGTGACTGCCTGCGCGTCACCGTCGGGACGCCCACCGAGAACGACGAATTCCTCACCGCGCTCTCGGAGGTCATGCAATGAGCCGCTCAGCCACCCGTTCCCGAACCACGAAGGAGACCTCGATCGAGTTGTCGATCGACCTCGACGGCACCGGCGCCGTCAGCGTCAGCACGGGCCTCCCGTTCTACGACCACATGCTCGAGCAACTGGGCAAGCACGGCGGCTTCGACCTCTCCATCCAGGCCACCGGCGATCTGCACATCGACTCGCACCACACGGTCGAGGACGTCGGCATCGCGCTCGGCGGGGCGTTCCACGAGGCGCTCGGTGACAAGGCAGGAGTCCGTCGGTTCGCCAGTGGGATGTTTCCGCTCGACGAAGCGCTCGTCGAAGTGGCGCTCGACCTCTCGGGCCGTCCGTTCGTGGTGTGGGACGTCCCCATGCCCGAGGTGCTGCCGTTGGGCAACCCGCCATTCGACCCGCAGCTCGCCGAACATGCGATCCATTCGTTCGCCACGGCTGCCGGGATCACGCTGCACGTGCGTCTCTGCCACGGCACCAACGTGCATCACATCATCGAAGCGACGTTCAAGGGGTTGGCGCGGTGCCTGCGCGATGCCGTCCGCGTCGAAGGCTCGTCGGTCCCCTCCACGAAGGGTGTCCTGTGACGGCACCGCTCGTGGCCGTGCTCGACTACGGAATCGGAAACCTGCGGTCCGCGCAGAAGGCGCTCGAGCACGTCGGTGCCGACGCACGTCTCACCGCCGACGCCGGACTCGTCGCCGAGGCCGACGCAGTGGTGCTGCCGGGGGTCGGCGCATTCGGGGCGTGCATGCGCGCGCTGCGCGCCGCGGGTCTGGAACCGGTGTGCCACGACGCGGTCTCGTCGGGCCGTCCGTTCATGGGGATCTGCGTCGGCATGCAGATGCTGTTCACGGCCAGCGAGGAAGACCCCGACGACGCAGGCCTCGGCATCGTTCCGGGAACGATCCGCTGGATCACCGACGAGCTGCCTCGACCGCAGATGCAATGGAACCAGCTGCGGCTGCACACGACCGAGCCGCTGTTCGCCGACCTGGGCGACTCGCCGTGGATGTACTTCGTGCACTCGCTGCACGGTGTGCCCGACGATCCCGCGGTCGTCGTCGCGAGCTGCGACTACGGCGGCAGCGTGAACGCCGCGTTCCGTTCGGGCAACGTGTTCGCCACGCAGTTCCACCCCGAGAAGTCGGGAACCGCGGGACTTGCGCTGCTGCGCAACTTCGTCGCTGCATTGGAGGACACCCGATGATCGACCTGTATCCCGCCATCGACCTCCGCGACGGCAAGGTGGTGCGGCTGTTGCAGGGTGACTACGACCAACAGACCACGTACGGCGACGATCCCGTGGCGATGGCGCGGTCGTTCGCCGAAGCGGGCGCGCGTTGGATCCACGTCGTCGATCTCGACGCCGCACGGAGCGGTTCGCCGGTCAACCGTCCGGTCGTGGCCGCCATCGCCGCCGCGTTGGCGGGCGTGGCGTCGGTGCAGACCGGCGGGGGAGTCCGCACGGTGGGCGATGCGCAGCTGCTCGCCGACGCCGGGGTCGCCCGCGTCGTCATGGGGTCGGCCGCGTTGGCCGACCCGTCGCTCGTCGCCGAGGCGTCGAAGGTGGTGTCGGTGGCGGTGGGCCTCGACCATCGCGCCGGCGAGGTAGCCGTGCACGGTTGGACCGAGGGTTCGGGCGTGCAGCTGTCCGACGCGCTGGGCTGGTTCCCCACCGCAGCGGCGTTCGTCATCACCGACATCGCCCGCGATGGAATGCTCACCGGACCCGACGTCGACGGTCTCGCCGTTGCTGCGCGGTCCACCACGGTGCCCGTCATCGCGAGTGGTGGTGTGTCGTCGCTCGCCGACATCGCCGCACTGCTCGCCGTGCCCGGCATCGCCGGCGTGATCACCGGCAAGGCCATCTACGAAGGTCGGTTCACCGTCGCCGACGCCCTGCGGGAGCTCGCCCGGTGAGAGCTGCGCGCGTCATCCCGTGCCTCGACGTCACGAACGGTCGGGTCGTCAAGGGTGTGAACTTCGTCGAACTGCGAGATGCCGGCGACCCAGTCGAGTTGGCTGCACGCTACGACCTGGAGGGCGCCGACGAGCTCGTCTTCCTGGACATCACCGCATCGTCCGATGGGCGCGACACCATGGTCGACGTGGTCGAGCGCACTGCCGATCAGGTGTTCATCCCGTTCACCGTCGGCGGTGGAATCCGTGCCGTTGCCGATGCGCGGCAGATGCTGCGTGCCGGAGCGGACAAGGTGAGTGTCAACACGGCGGCGGTGCAGCGCCCGGAGCTCATCCGCGAGATCGCAGCCGAGTTCGGTGCCCAGTGCTGCGTGTGTGCGATCGACGCCAAGCGCCGACTCGACGGTGCTGGTTACGAGCTCTACCTGCACGGTGGCCGCACCCCCACGGGCATCGACGCCGTGCGCTGGGCGGTCGAGGCTGCGCGCCTCGGCGCCGGCGAGATTCTGCTCACCTCGATGGATCGCGACGGCACGAAGGAGGGATTCGACCTCGGCCTCACGCGAGCCGTGTCCGACGCCGTCGGAGTGCCAGTCATCGCGAGCGGCGGCGTCGGCACGCTGCAACACCTGGTCGAAGGTGTCACCGAAGGCGGCGCCACGGGCGTGCTCGCGGCGAGCATCTTCCACTTCGGCGAGCACACGATCGCCGAGGCCAAGGCGGTCATGATGGCTGCCGGTGTGCAGGTGCGTCCGGCGTGATCCCACTCGCTCGCGAGCCGTTCACGCTGATCGACGGTGGTCTGAGCACGGCGCTGGAGGAATTGGGTGAGCACCCCGGGGGCCTGCTGTGGACCGCAGCGGCTCTGGTGGACCGTCCCGAGGTGCTCACTGCAGCCCATCGGCGGTACGTCGAGGCGGGTGCCGATGTCGTCATCACGTCCAGCTATCAGGCCAGCGAGCCCGGTTTCGTGGCCCACGGCATGTCGCCCGCCGAGGCCCGCAGGGTCCTCGCCTCCACCACCGCGGTCGCGCGGGCGTCGGGCGCGCTCATGGTGGCGGCATCGGTCGGCCCCTACGGCGCCCATCGCGCCGACGGCAGTGAGTACACCGGTCGCTACGACGAGTCGTGGGACGACATCCGTGCGTTCCACCGCGCCCGGTTGGAGGTGCTCGTCGACACGGCTCCCGACCTGTTCGCCATCGAGACCATCCCGCTCCGTGCCGAGGCCGAGTTGGTGGTCGAGGAACTTCGCCGTCTCACGGACGCGCCCGCCTGGGTGACGTTCTCGTGCGCCGACGAGGCCCGCACCTGCGGTGGCGACGAGTTCTCGGCAGCGATCGCGTCGGTCGCCAGTGAGGTGCAGGCCGTGGGCGTGAACTGCACCACGCCGCGTCTCGTCGAGCCGCTGCTGCGATCGGTTGCCGTCGACCTGCCGTTCGTCGTGTACCCGAACCACGGCGCAGCGTGGGACGCCGAGCACAAGTGCTGGATCGGCCCCACCGGCGGAGCAGAGTTGCCCGGGCTGGTTCCACTCTGGCTCGCCGCGGGCGCACGCCTCGTCGGTGGATGCTGCGGCGTGGGCACCGAGGGCATCCGTGCGTTGCACTCGCTGCGCATCGGGCGCGGCTGACACATCCGCGACGGTCCGGGGTTATGGTGCCGGACATGGCAAAGATGCAGTACCGGCGATTGGGCCGGAGTGGTTTGCAGGTGTCCGTCCTCTCGTTCGGCAGCTGGGTGTCCTTCGACGCCCAGATGAAGGACGACGCAGCGCTCGAGTGCATGCAGACGGCGTTCGACGCCGGTTGCAACTTCTTCGACAATGCCGAGGCTTATGCGGGCGGCGAGAGCGAGGCCATCATGGGTCGCGTCCTGCGCCAGTCGGGTTGGAAGCGACACGAGTACGTGGTGAGCACCAAGTTCTACTGGGGCATCCACGGCAGCACCCGCAACATGCGCAACACGTTGAATCGCAAGTACCTCATGCAGGCGATCGACTCTTCGCTCGAGCGCTTCGGTCTCGACTTCATCGACCTCGTGTACTGCCACCGCGCCGACCCGAACACGCCCATCGAGGAGACCGTGTGGGCCATGAGCGACATGATCACGTCGGGCAAGGCCCTGTACTGGGGCACCAGCGAGTGGTCGGCCGACGAGATCCGTGCGGCGTGGCTGATCGCCGACCGGCACCACCTGCACAAGCCGGTCATGGAGCAGCCGCAATACAACCTGCTGGCCCGCGACCGGGTCGAGAAGGAGTACGCCCGCCTGTACGAGGACATCGGGCTCGGCACCACCATCTGGAGCCCTCTGGCCTCGGGTCTGCTCACCGGCAAGTACAAGGACGGCATCCCCGAGGGCAGCCGCGGTGCGCTGCAGGGTTACGAGTGGCTGGCCGATCGGCTCAGCGAGCAGGCCACCATCGCCAAGGTCGAGAACCTGCGGCCCATCGCCGACGAGCTCGGCTGCACGATGGCGCAGCTGGCCATCGCCTGGTGCGCCGCCAACCCGAACGTGTCGACCGTCATCACTGGCGCCAGCCGCCCCAGCCAGGTCACCGAGAACTTCGCGGCGCTCGACGTCCTCGAGGCGCTCACCCCCGACCTGCTGGCGCGCATCGAAGCCGCCATCGCCTGACCGCGCGCCGCTCGACCGGACCCGGCCCCGGTGAATGACACCGGGGTGGGGGAGGGGTGGCCGATAGCCTCGTGCTGATGCGTACTTCGCTGCAAGACCTCCTCGCCACCGGGCGGCCGCTGCTGGCCGACGGTGCCACGGGCACGAGCTATTTCGAAGCCGGCCTGGCTGCGGGCGAGCCGCCCGAGTTCTGGACGGTCGACCGTCCCGACGAGGTCACCGGACTGCACCAGCGGTTCGTCGACGCCGGCGCCGACATCATCTTGACCAACACGTTCGGCTGCAACCCGCACCGCCTCAAGCTGCACAAGGCCGAGTCGCGTACCTTCGAGCTCGCCAAGGCGGCCGCCGAACTGGCCCGCTCGGTCGCCGATCCCGCGCCGCGCCCGGTCGTGGTCGCCGGGGCGGTCGGCCCGACCGGCGAGTTGTTCGAGCCGCTCGGCGCGCTCACCCACGACGCAGCGGTGGCGTCGTTCGGGGAAGAGATCCGCGGCCTCAAGGCCGGGGGCGCCGACGTGGTCTGGATCGAGACCATGTCGGCCGTCGAGGAAGTGCATGCAGCGGCCACGGCCGCCATCCAGCACGACATGCCCTACGTCGTCACCTGCTCGTTCGACACGGCCGGGCGCACCATGATGGGGCTCATGCCCGATCAGCTCGCCGCGGTGCTGTCGGCCGAGCCCGTCACGCCGCTCGCGCAGGGTGCGAACTGCGGCGTTGGCGCACCCGACATCCTCGTCACCGTGCTCTCGATGGCCGAGGCCGGCATCCCTGTGGTGAGCAAGGGCAACTGTGGAGTGCCCCATTTCGTCGGCACCGAGATCGTCTACTCCGGCACGCCCGACCTGATGGCCCGCTATGCGGCACTCGCTGTCGACGCCGGTGCCACCATCGTCGGTGGTTGCTGCGGTACCTCGCCCGAACACCTTGCGGCCATGCGCAGTGCGCTCGACGCCCACACCAAGGGCGCTGCGCCCACCATCGAGCAGATCGTCGAAGCCGTGGGTCCGCTCACGAACTCGGCGCCGACGGCGAACAGCGGCGAGCGTCGCAGCCGTCGCAGCCGCGGCGAGTAACCGGTACCCTGCGTCGCCGTGTCACTCGACGACGAGAAGCTGCCCATCAAGATGCTCAGCGACCGCGTGCTCGTGAAGATCCCCGAGAAGGACGGCGAGCGTCGGTCCACCGGTGGCATCCTCATTCCGGCGACTGCGCAGATCTCGAAGCGGTTGGCCTGGGCCGAGGTCGTGGCGCTCGGTCAGAACGTGCGCAGCGCCGAAGTCGGCGACCGTGTGCTGTTCAGCCCCGAAGACCGGTACGAGGTCGAGGTGAGTGGGCAGGACTACATCATGTTGCGTGAACGCGATCTGCACGCCGTGGCGGCGTCGCGCATCGAGTCGCACACCGGTCTGTATCTCTAGGGTCCTGCAGCGTCGCTTCTCGTAGCATGGCGGTCATGCCCGACGCCGTCGCCATTCACGCCACCGCCGCTCAGCTCGCCACGGTGAAGTACGACGCGAACGGTCTGGTGCCGTGCATCGCGCAGGACGTGCAGACGAAGTCCGTGCTGATGATGGCCTGGATGAACGCCGAGACGTTGCGGATGACGCTCGACGAAGGCCGCATGGTCTACTGGAGCCGAAGCCGCCAGGAGGTGTGGCGAAAGGGCGACACGAGCGGCGATCGACAGTTCGTGCGCGAGGCCCTCTACGACTGCGACGGCGACACCCTGCTGTTCCTCGTCGAGCAAGAGGGCAATGGCGCGTGCCACACCGGCGAGTACTCGTGCTTCTACCGAGCGTTCGGTGAGGGGCAGTGAGCGAACTGCGCATGCGGCCGAGCCGCGACGAGTTCCACGCCCTGGCCGCCGAGCACACCGTCGTGCCCGTGTGGACCGAGTTGCTGGCCGATCTCGAGACGCCCGTCTCGGCGTACCTGAAGTTGGTCGGCGGCGGCGACGGGTTCCTGCTCGAGTCCGTCGAGCACGGCGAGCGGTGGAGCCGGTTCAGCTTCGTCGGCCACGACCCTGTCGCGACGTTCGAACTGCGAGGCGGCACGGTGACCAAGCACGGCCAGCACCTCAGCGCCGACATCGCCTATGACCAGGGCATGCTCGCCGTCCTCGATGCCGTCCTCGCTGCGTACACGGCGCCGATCATGCCCGACCTGCCTCCGCTCCAGGGCGGGGTGATGGGGTATCTCGGCTACGACGTCGTGCGCGAGGTCGAGCAGCTGCCGAACGTGCCCCACGACGACCGTGGCATGCCTGATGCGGTCATGAGCATCATCGGCTCGCTCGCCGCGTTCGATCACTGGCGCCAGCGCATGTATCTCATCGAGAGCGTGCCCGTGCTGCACATGGACGCCGAGGGCGTCGACCGTGAGTACGACGCCGCGATCGAACGCGTGAAGGCGGCGGCAGCGAAGCTGTCGCTGCCGCTGTCGGCCCCGCCGGTCGAACCACCCGAGGTCGGTGAGGCGCCGCCCGACGTGCGCAGCACGATGGCCGACGGCGTGTATCAGCAAGCGGTCGAAGTGGCCAAGGAGCACATCCTCGCGGGAGACGTCTTCCAGGTGGTGTTGGCCCAGCGGTACGACATCGACCTGCAGGCCGACCCGTTCGACTTCTACCGCGTGTTGCGGCAGGTGAACCCCAGCCCGTACATGTATTTCCTACGGCATCCCGACTGCACCATCGCGGGCAGTTCACCCGAGCCGATGGTGCAGGTGCTCGGCCGCAAGGTGGTCAGTCGCCCCATCGCCGGGACGCGTCGTCGTGGTCGCACGGAGGACGACGACCGGCGCATGGCCGGTGAGCTGAAGGAGAACCCGAAGGAGGTCGCCGAGCACATCATGCTGGTCGACCTCGCCCGCAACGACGTGGGGCGCATCGCCAAGTTCGGCACGGTCAGCGTCGACGAGCTGATGACACTCGAGAAGTACAGCCACGTCATGCACCTCACATCCGAGGTCAGCGGCGAGCTGCTCGACGGCAAGACGCCCATCGACGTGTTGCGGGCCACCCTTCCGGCGGGCACCGTGAGCGGTGCGCCGAAGGTGCGCGCGATGGAGATCATCGACGAGCTCGAGCCCGTCAAGCGCGGTCCGTACGCGGGCGTGGTGGGCTACGTCGACTTCAGCGGCAACCTCGACACGGCCATCGCGATCCGCACGATGTTCGTGGGTGCGAACGGTGCCTCGTTCCAGGCCGGCGCCGGCATCGTGGCCGACAGCGAGCCCGACGACGAGGACCTCGAGTGCCGCAACAAGGCCGCTGCCCTGTTGGCGGCCGTCCCTGCTGCTCGTCGCATGACCCAGGCCGCGAGGGCCTCAGTCGATGAGGCCGCCGAGCAGTAGCAGCGTGCCGAGCATGCCGACACCGAGCATGCCGATCACGGCGATCGCGGCCAGGGCCGGGACGTAGGTGATGGCGCGGGCGCCGAAGTAGAGCGCAGGGAGGTCGGCCTTGCGTGCCTCGAGCTCGGTGCGCACCGACCCGAACTTGCGGGCCGACACGACCACGGGCTGTCCGCTGTCGTAGTCGATGAGCACCTGCGAAGCAGGCGTCGCCGGTCCGGCCAGGAACGCTCCGATGTCGTTCGCCAGACGCGGCGCCCAGTGGGCGCCGGCGCGCACGATGCCCCATCCGGCCGCGGCAGCCAACGCAGGCACCAGGCACAGCACCCCACCGACGATCAACCAGCCGATGCTGGCGTCGAACACCCCCCACCCGGTGGCGAAGGTGGCCAGCCCGATGAGGCCGGCCATCACGGCGATGCCGCCGGCGAGCGTCGCCAGACGACGCAGGGTGAGCTGCAGCCCGTCGCCGATGCGGCGAGCCACCAAGTCTGATTCCATGCCCGCAGTGTGTCACCCGCACGGGTCGTGCGACACTGCACCCCATGTTCTGGACGGAGTACCCCCGAGATGTCGTGCAGGTGGCCGGGCCCGATGCGGCGAGCTACCTGCAGTCGCAGTTGTCGCAGGACCTGCGAACGCTGCAGGTGGGCGAGAGCACGTGGTCGTTCGTGTTGCAGCCGACCGGCAAGGTCGATGTGCTGTTGCGGGTCTGGCGCGTCGGGGACGAGGTCTTCGTGCTCGACACCGACGCCGGCTTCGGTGAGGTGATGGTTGCTCGCCTGAACCGGTTCAAGATCAGGGTGAAGGCCGACATCACCACGCTCGACTGGCGGTGCCTCGCGGTCCGTGGCAGTGATGTGGTCGTCGCTGACGGCGCCGTGATCGCGTGGGGTGGGGGGTTCGATCTGCTCGGTGCGTCGCCGGCCGCCGCCGACGGGCTGCCCGCCGGAGACGAGGCCGACCTGCACGCTGCTCGCGTCGAGGCGGCGTGGCCGGCGATGGGCGCCGAGATCGTGCCCGGCGAGACCATTCCTGCCGAGACCGGCATCGCCGAGGTGGCGGTCAGCTTCACCAAGGGGTGCTACCCCGGTCAGGAACTCGTCGAGCGCATGGACAGCCGCGGTGCTGCGGCGCCGCGGCTCTTACAGCGACTCGCTGCGACCGAGGCCGAGCGGCTGGGTGCCCGTGTCACCAGCACTGCGGGTGACGCCGTGCTCGCCTATGTCCCACGGTCGGCTCTGCAACGCTGAGTGCGCTCAGTTGCCGACTGCGACGAACTCGGGGTCGGTGCGGAACTGGTCGAACTCCTTCGCCGTCGCCAACGCCTCGGACACCGTGTCGGGCGACGACTTCGCCGCGGCCCGCAACCACCCGAGCGACGTCGTGCGATGACCCATGGCGGCTGCGGCCCGAGCGACGTTCACCGCCAAGGCCGGCTGTCGGTTGGTGTTGTACGCCTCGGCTGCGTAGTGCGCGGCCTCCTCGTGCCGGCCGAGCCGCAACAGCACGCCCGACAGGACGTAGCTGCTGTATGCGCGGCCCGACGGCAGGGGCGTGGGAAGCAGTGCGGCCACCTGCCGCAGCGCGTCGTCGGGTGCGGCGTCGGGTGGCCACCAGTTCACCGGTTCGGTGTCGGCGAAGTCGAACAGGATGACGTGCAGCGCAGCCTGCTCGTCGCCGGTGCGCAACTGCTGCCACGCCCGGTACCACGGTGACGGCACGGCGCCGCGGGGGAAGTCGACCACATCGCCGGCCCAGGCGAGTGCCTCGGCACGGGCCAGCGCCAGCTGGCTGTCACTGCGTTGGCCGCGCTGTTTCTCCTGGCTCATCATCGCGGCCACGGACAGAAGTGGGATCACGGCGAAGAACACCCAGCGACGCAGTTCGGGCTCGAAGGCCATCAGTGCGATGGCGGCGACCGTGGCGACGATGGTGAACCACTGCATGATCCGATGGGCTCGGTTGGGTGCGAACCACTCGACGGCGATCTCGGCGAGGTGCCCGCCGTCGAACGGCAGGAGTGGCATGAGGTTCAGCAGGCCGATGATCGGACCCGCCCAGAACACAGCGAGTTGGATTGCATTGCCGGACTCGGGCGACGCCACTGAGCCACGCACCGCCAGGTAGACGATGGAACCGATGGCGATCTGCACGCCCGGGCCGGCGAACGAGATGAGCGCCCTCTCGCCCTTGGTGAGGGGACGCGATGGCGTGTAGGCGGCGTAACCGGCCATGAAGTCGAGCGAGATCTCGGCGTGCGCGCCGGTGTTGCGAGCCGCGAACGCGTGGCCCAGTTCGTGGATCAGCGTGAACACCGCGAGGAAGATGGCGAAGGGGATGCCGAATCGCGGTCCCTGGATGAACACGACCAGTGCCATGAACATCCAGAAACCCACGCGCACGTGCACGGGAAACCCAAGGAATCGGAACTGCGTCGCACTGGTCGGCACCCCAGCAGCCTAGAGCCGCGAAACTCCAGCAGAACATGGGTGCGGCACCGTAGACTTCCACCCCGTGTCATACGTCTACGCCTTCGACCACAAGCACCGCCGCTCTCCGATGGAGTACAAGGATCTCCTCGGTGGCAAGGGAGCGAACCTCGCCGAGATGACCAGCGTGCTGAAGCTGCCCGTACCGCCGGGCTTCACGATCAGCACCGACGCCTGCCGTGCGTACATGGAGAGCGGCTGGCCGGTGGAGCTCGACGAAGAGATCGCCCAGCAGGTGTTCGCGCTGGAGAAGAAGATGGGCCGCAAGCTCGGCGACCCGTTCGACCCGCTGCTCGTGTCCGTACGCTCGGGCGCCAAGTTCTCGATGCCCGGCATGATGGACACCGTCCTCAATCTCGGCCTCAACGACGAGAGCGTGAAGGGCATCGCCCACGTCACCGACGACGAGCGCTTCGCGTACGACAGCTACCGTCGCTTCATCGCCATGTACGGCCGCATCGTCATGGGTGTCGAGGGCGAGCTGTTCGATCACCCGCTCGAGGCCGCCAAGGCCAAGGCCGGCGTGAAGGACGACAGCGATCTCACCGCGAAGGCGCTCAAGGACCTGTGCAAGCAGTACCAGGCCGTCATCAAGCGGGCTGCGAAGAAGCCGTTCCCGCAGAAGCCGCGCGAGCAGCTCCGTGGCGCGGTCGAGGCCGTGTTCGCCAGCTGGAACGGCGCCCGCGCCATCGCCTATCGCGTGCGTGAGCGCATCAGCCACGATCTCGGCACCGCCGTGAACGTGCAGGCGATGGTGTTCGGCAACCGCGACGCCAACTCGGGCACCGGCGTGGGCTTCACCCGCAACGCGGCCACCGGCGAGAACAAGCCGTACGGCGACTTCCTGATCAATGCGCAGGGCGAGGACGTGGTGGCGGGTATCCGCAACACCGAAGACCTCGACCACATGAAGCTGCATTTCCCCGAGATCCACAAGGATCTGCTCGACATCTTCGCCCGTCTCGAGCGGCACTACCAGGACATGTGCGACACCGAGTTCACCATCGAGCAGGGCAAGTTGTACATGCTCCAGACGCGAGTCGGGAAGCGCACCGGTGCTGCCGCGCTGAAGATGGCCGTCGACATGACCAAGGGTTCCGGCAAGGGCAACCAGCGCTGGAAGATCACCAGGGAAGAGGCCATCAACCGCGTCACCGCCGAGCACCTCGACCAGGTGCTGCACCCGCAGTTCGCGGGCAAGGGCAAGGTGCTCGCCAAGGGTCTGGCCGCGTCGCCGGGCGCTGCGGTCGGCAAGGTGTACTTCACCGCCGACGAGGCCGACGCCGCTGCCACCCGTGGTGAGAAGGTCATCCTGGTCCGCAACGAGACCAGCCCCGAAGACGTGCACGGCATGATGGTCTCCGAAGGCATTCTCACCGCTCGCGGTGGCCTCGTCTCGCACGCCGCCGTCGTCGCCCGTGGTTGGGGAACGCCCGCCATCGTGGGCGCCGAATCGGTGAAGATCGAGGGCAAGCAGTTCAAGGTGGGCGATGTCGTCGTCAAGGAAGGCGACATCATCAGCCTCGACGGTTCGAGCGGCGAGGTCGTCCTCGGTGAGATGAAGCTCGAAGCTGCGGAACCGCCGGCCGAGTTCGCCATCATCCTCAAATGGGCCGATCAGGTCCGCAAGGGCAAGCTGGCCGTGCGTGCCAACGCCGACACCGGCGAGGACGCGGCGAAGGCCCGCGAGCTGGGTGCCGAGGGCATCGGCCTGTGCCGCACCGAGCACATGTTCTTGGCTCCCGACCGCCTGCCGGTCGTGCGCGAGATGATCCTCGCCCAGACCCCCGAGGCCGAGGCCAAGGCGCTCGCCGAGCTCGGTCGCGTCCAGCAGATCGACTTCGAGGAGATCCTCGAAGCCATGGACGGACTGCCGGTCACCGTGCGTCTGCTCGACCCGCCGTTGCACGAGTTCCTGCCGTCGGTGGAGGAGCTGCGCATCAAGAAGGCCACGACCGGCCTCACCAAGCGCGAGGCTCTCGAACTGAAGGCGGCCGAGGAGTGGGCCGAGCACAACCCGATGATCGGCACCCGTGGTGTCCGCCTCGGCGTGGTCAAGCCCGGCCTCTACGCGATGCAGGTGAGGGCGCTCATGCGCGCTGCTGCTGCACTGCGCAAGAAGGGCAAGAACCCCATCGTCGAGATCATGATCCCGCTCACCGTCACCCGCGAAGAGCTCGCCCTCGCCCGTTCGTGGGTGCAGACCGAGGTCACGGCGGCGGTGAAGGGCATGAAGAACCCACCGAACATCACCATCGGCACGATGATCGAGACGCCTCGCGCCGCGATCTGCGCCGACGAGATCGCCGAGGAGGCCGACTTCTTCAGCTTCGGCACCAACGACCTCACCCAGATGACGTTCGGTTTCAGCCGCGACGACGTCGAGAGCCGCATGATGCCGGCGTACCTCGAGCAGGGCCTGCTCAAGCGCAACCCGTTCGAGACCATCGACAAGGGCGGCGTGGGCGAGCTGGTCAAGATGGGCGCACTCCGCGGCCGTTCGGTGAAGAAGCACCTCAAGCTCGGCGTCTGCGGCGAACACGGTGGCGATCCCGAGAGCATCGAGCTCTTCTATGCCGCTGGCCTCGACTACGTCAGCTGCAGCCCGTTCCGCGTGCCGATCGCTCGCCTCGCGGCGGCACAGTCGGTGCTCGGCGGGAACACGTCCACGACGAAGTGATCGTCGCGGACCTCGCGTCCGCGCCATGATCAGGACAACGGAAAGGAGCGATCGTGCAGGTACAGACGCGTCAGGGGCCCGCCTTCGGGGTGGCCCGACTCACATTGGGTCCGAACGAACCGGTGAAGGTGGAGGGCGGCGCGATGATGGCGATGTCCTCCGGGGTCACGCTCGCGGCCAAGGCGGAAGGCGGCATCATGAAGTCGCTCAAGCGCGCCGCTCTCGGCGGTGAGAGCTTCTTCGTGAGCACGTACACGGCACCCACCTCCGGTGGCTTCGTCGATGTGGCGGCCCGGCTTCCCGGCGACCTGTCCTCGCTCGAGATCAGCCCCGGCAAGGCGCTGTTCATCTCGAAGGGGTCGTGGCTCGCGAACGACGTCACGGTGAACCTCGACGCCAAATGGGGCGGGTTCAAGAACCTCTTCGGTAGCGAAGGTGGTTTCATCCTGCGCGCCGATGGGCAGGGTCATGTGGTGTTCGCGTGCTACGGAGCCCTCGAGGTCTGGAATCTCGGTGAGGGCCAGACACTCACGGTCGACACCGGTCACATGGTCGCCTACGAGGACAGCGTGACGATGGGCATGCGCAAGGCCAGCGGGGGCGGACTCGTGCAGAGCTTCAAGAGTGGCGAGGGCTTCGTGTTCGAGTTCAGCGGCCCCGGCAAGGTGTGGACCCAGACGCGCAACCCGATGGAGCTGCAGAGCTGGATCATGGGTTTCGTGGGCACGTCGAATTCGGGCCCGGCGGGCGTCGCCGGATTGTTCGCCCGGGACTGACCGATGATGCTCCTCGCCGCGGCGGATGCCGACAGCTCGTTCGTCGATCTCGATGTGGGTGCGGGCTGGTGGATCGGGCTGCTCGCACTCATCCTGGTGCTGCTCATGATCGACCTGCTCGTGGTCCACCGCGAGGGCCACGAGGTGTACACCCGTGAAGCCGCCATCGAGTCGGTGGTCTGGGTCAGCATCGGTCTGGCATTCGGTCTCGTGGTGTGGTGGGGCTTCGGCGGCTCGGCTGCCGGCGAGTACTACAGCGGCTATCTGATCGAGAAGAGCCTCAGCGTCGACAACGTCTTCGTGTGGGCGCTGATCATGAGCTATTTCGTGGTGCCGCGGCGCTACCAGCACCGGGTGCTGTTCTGGG
>JANOET010000178.1:0-4840 GCA_031413415.1 Acidimicrobiaceae bacterium | reverse complement strand
GTGTCCTTGAACTCGCCGGTGAAGCGATGGGCGATGTAGCCGGTGGTGGTCGTCGCGTACATCACGTCGGGATCGTCGGGCATGTACGGCTGGTAGGCACGGTCGTCCATCCAGCTGATCACGGGTTCGACGAGCGAGCCGTCGGCCTTCAGGAACGCTTTGCAACACCGGATGGGGCAGATGCCGACCCCCACGATGTCGGCCGGGTCGCCGGCGAACACCTCCATGGCCCGACGGCTCGCCTGGCAGATCGCCTCCCAGAGGTCGTCGTCGGGGTGGAACGCCACGCCATGGCGCGGCCGACTCATCGGGCGCAGCAGTTGCTGCCCTCGGGCGACAGGATTGCCAGCCGCGTCGAACACGACCACCTTGGCGCTCTGCGTGCCGCAATCGACCCCCACCAGGTACGGACCACTCATCTCGACGCCCCCGTCAGCGGACGAGGTACCCGCCGTCGACCGCAAGGATGTGACCGTTCACGTAGTCGCTCGCGCGGCTGGCCAGGAACACGACCGTGCCCATCAGGTCGGCGGGATCGCCCCATCGGTCGGCGGGGATGTGTTCCAGCACTCGACGGTTCGAGTCGGGGTTGCTGCGAGTGGCCGTCGTGATCGCCGTGGCGAAATAGCCGGGCGCCAACCCGTTCACCTGCACGTCGTACATGGCGAGTTCGTCGGCGTATGCCTTGGTGAACCCTGCGATGCCGTGCTTCGTGGCGGCGTATGCCGACGAGTAGCGACCCCCGAGGAACGAGAACATCGAGCAGATGTTGATGATCTTTCCGCTGCGCTGCGGGATGAAGTACTTGGCTGCCTCGAAACTCATCTCGAACGCGGCGGTGAGGTTCACGGCGACCGTCGGATCCCACTTGTCGCGGCCGAACTCCTGGACCTCGCCCAGCGGACAGATGCCGGCGCTGTTGACGAGGATGTCGATCGAGCCGAGTCGGGCGACACATTCGTCGACCACGGACTTCGGGACACCGTCGGCAGTGATGTCCGCCTTCATGTACTCGTATCGGACACCTTCGGCCTCGACGAGCGGACCGGTCGTGCCGTCGTCGTCCATGAGGCTCGGGACGAAGACATCGGCGCCACCCTTGGCGAGTCCCAACGAGAACGCCTGCCCGAGGCCCGTGTTGCCACCGGTGACGATCGCTCTCTTGCCCTCGAGGCTGAAGAAGTCCATGGCGAATTCGGTGATGTCCATCTGCGCGCTTTCTCGAGCCCCGGAATGGCGGATGCTAGTCCAGCACTCTCAGCGAGCGGCACACTCGTACCGGAAACAGCCGAGTTGCGGATCGTCATCGACCGACGGCACGTTCCCAGGCGAGCAACCATGCAGCGGAGGGTGACGAGGCCTCGACGACCATCGCATGCCCGTCGAGGTGCTCCATCTCGACGATCCACCGTTCATCGACCGCGACCATCCGCCCACCTGGGTCGCGTCGGTGGTTCTCGCGGTAGCTCAGCCAGGTGCGCCACCCGGCGCACTCCAGTGCGCGCCGCCGCCGGTCCGGCGTCCGCGGTCGACGGTGCTGCGTGAGCGTGTCCATGCGTCGATCATCCACCATCCGCCCTGTGGATCGTCAGTGCCAACTACCTGTGAACAGCCTGGGGACGAAGGCGCTCTGTCTGGGTATAGGGTCGCCTCTCCCGACGAACGAGGAGCCACCGTGCCTGAGAAGTCACCCCAGAAGCCGTCCGCGAAGAAAACCGGCAAGTCGCTGAAGGAGAAGCGGGTCGCCAAGCAGGCCAAGAAGGACAACCGACCGAAGTCGGTCTGACCGGTGTCTGCCAAGACGCCTGACGACACCGTCGACACGCCCGCCGCTTCCACCCGACGCTGCTGGCGATGCCTCCAGCACTTCCCTGCCGACGCAGAGGACGGCGTGGTGCGCCCCGCCGAATGGTGGGTCTGCGCCGCCTGCCACGACTCGCTCTTCCCAACGCGGTGACGAATCCGGCCAATAGCCGGTCAGAACAAACGCAGCGATGCAGTCCGGGCCGTGGTCGAGGCGACGTTGCCGACGACGTCGGTCAAGGTCGTCGCCGACAGGAACGAGAACGTGGCATTGGTGGTCTGCGTGCCCAGCACCAAGCATGCGGTGCCGACGCATGAACCGGCCATCGTGACCGTCACGGTGCGCCCGGCGTTGCTCAACGCAACCGACGACGCAGCCCATGTCGCCGACGTGCCGTCACCGACGACGTAGTTCGCTCCGCCGGTCGTACGGGCGCCGTTGGTGATGCCCGAGATGCTCAGCGTGTCGTTGCCGGCGCCCACGGGGTCGGCGAGCGTGACGGTGGCCGTAGCGGGCACCGAGGCCGTGCCCAATGCCTCGCTGAAGGTGATGGCCACGGTGTCGCCCGCTTCGGCGCGGCCGTTGATACCCGCATTGGTCTCGGTCACCGTCATCGGTACCGGGCGTGCCAGGTCGGTGGGTGTCCTCGCAGCGAACGAGCTCTGGTTGCCTGCGGCGTCGCGGATGCCGGTCGCGCTCGCCGTCATCGCCACCGTCATCGATCCCACGGCGGTGTCAGCTGCTCCGACGCCTTCGGCCAACGTCAACGTCGCCGTCGTGCCGCTCCGCGAAACGGACGACAGCGTCCCCGCCGAAGGGACGTTGGCGACGGCGAACGGGCTCACGCCGGCGGAGTAGGTCGCGAGCGTCTCGCTGAACACAGCGGTCACCCGATCGACCCTGCCGTTGCCGTTGTTGTCGCGAAGTTGCAGCGAGACCAGGGCGGGGGCGGCCCGGTCGGTCACGGCCGTCGCCGCATAGGCGGTCTGGTTGCCGGCGGCGTCGCGAATGCCCGCTGCGTTCGCCGCCAACGCCACGCGGAACGAGCCGACCGCGGTGTTGGCTGCGCCGGCGCCTTCGGCGACGTGGAGGGTTGCCGTGTTGCCGCTGACGGTGACGCTCGACAGGGTGCCCCCGGACGGAACGTTGGTGAGGGTCCAGGGGGCGGTGCCCGCGCTGTAGGACGCCAACGGTTCGTTGAAGTCGACGTCGACACGGTCGACCTTGCCGTTGGCGTCGACGTCGAGCATCCGCATCGTCTGCATCACCGGCGAGAAGGCGATGTTCACGGCGGCTGAGGCGACAACGCCGCTCGAGTCGACGACGACGATGGAGTGCGGCGCATCGCTCGTGCCTGAGGGCAGCGTCACGCTGACCGCCATCGAGGTGCTACTCGTCACCGTCGCGGGCGACCCCACCAGCACGGTCCCTGCCGCCGAGTCGAGCCGGAACGACAGGGAGGCTCCGAGGGTGAACTGCGAGACGAGTCCGGTGACGGTCTGCGGCAGCGCCGTGATCGGCGCGGCCGAGTCGAGCACCAACGCAGCGTTCGCGACGGAGATCGAGGCACTCGGCGCGCTCTCGGGGCCGATCCAGGAACCGATGCGGGCCTGCACGGTGTAGTGCCACATGCCGATGGGCACCTGGCGCTCGATGCACGTGTTCGTCGGGACCGTCGTGCAGTCGTCGAGCACGGTCTGGAGCACGTTGGCCGGCGTGTACCGGCGGACGACGTAGCCCGTCACGGCAGTACCCGACGACAACGTCGTGGCCGACCACGACACGGTCACATCACGGGCGACCGCGACCGCGACCGGGGCGTCCGCCTGAGGGACCGATTGCGCCACCGACTGCGACGACCCTGCGGCCGCCGCGGAGAAGAGTGCCGACGCCGAAGGCGCCGGAGACGCGACGAAGGCAGTGGCCGCCAACAACGCGACGACCACTGCCTTGGCGCTCATGAAGGAATCAGGCCTGCGAGCCGGTCAACGTCAGGGCGATCGTGAATGTCACACCCTGGCAGCCGTCAGGAGCAGAGCCGGCCATCGACACGACGTTGGCGATCGACTGGGCGCCCGACGTGGCGTTCGCTCCCACCAACAGGCCGAGGCCGCTGGCGTTGAGCACCGAGATGTTCGTCGACGGGCAGTTCGTCGGGTCGCTCGAGGTGATGACGCCGGGCGTCATCGATGCGAACGACACCGGGTACGGGTTCGGGTTGGTGATCGTGAACGACACGTCGCCACCGCTGAATCCCGGGTACAGATCGGCGGTAGCCGTCGCCGCCGTCACCGTCAGGGTCTGCGCGGTGAGCGCCTTCGCCTGGCCGGAGCCGTCGCCGTTCGCCGACCACAGCGCGACAGCGATGCCACCACCGGTCAGCAGCAGCATCGCGATGCTGACGGTGCCTACCTTGCGCGTGCGGGTCATTCCAGGTTCCTTTCGATCAGATCTCTGCGGGATGCTCAGATCTCGGCGTCACTCCATGAGCGATCGTCCGGAATTCTTGATCGGCGCTTGATTCGAAAACCTTGAGGAAATCGTTACTTCAGTGGGGTTGACCTGGCCATTCCAGGAAACATCCGATGCATCCGGGGCGGGCGCATCGTCAAGAGCTGCGCCAACGACCGCCCGGCCAACGGCACAGCGGAGTCGGATTCCCCGACGAAGCGCTCGACTTCCTCTCGGAATCGCTCCTCGAGCACCACGAAGGTCGCCAGCTCCGCCCGGGATAGGTTGCATTGCGTGATGGACCCTGTCGACACGCCGCTCCTCCGCCGGATCCGCGAGTCCGTCATCGGTGATGACCAGGTGATGGATGGCCCCTACGGCCCTCGACGCGTCACGTACGCCGACTACACCGCATCGGGACGCGCGCTCGGCTTCATCGAGGACTTCATCCGCGACGAGGTCCTCCCCCGCTACGCCAACACCCACACCGAGTCGTCCGGCACCGGGTTGCAGACCACTCGCCTGCGCGAGGACGCTCGCCGCATCATTCACGAGGCGGTCGGCGGCGACACCGACACCTGCGTC
>JANOET010000177.1:0-7933 GCA_031413415.1 Acidimicrobiaceae bacterium | reverse complement strand
CGCGACCTACGCCGCTTCGTGCCGGTGTGGGACGAGATGATCGACGACTTCAACGCCCGCGTCGCGGCCGGCTGACCCATGCACATCGGAGGCGCCGACGCCGGGCTCACCCTGGGGTGGCGATGTGCCGTGTGCGGTGCCGAGTCGCCAATCGACGAGCCCTTCACGTGGCGGTGCCCGCAGGCCACCGACGTCGACCGCCATCATGCGCCGCAGCTGCAGCAGGTCATCGCGCCGCTGCGCAGCACCGGCGAGACGAACCCGTTCCTCGCCTTCCGCCCGTATCTGGCCTGGGACACCTTCGCCGCCTCGCTCGGGCTCGACGAACGAGCCCGCATCGCGCTCATCACCGAACTCGACGATCAGGTCGCCGCGGTCGACGGATCGTGCTTCACCACGACTCCGTTCCAGCGGGCCGACGAACTGAGCGACGAACTCGGCTTCGGTGCCGACGGCGGGGTGTGGGTGAAGGACGAGACGAACCAGGTCGCCGGGAGCCACAAGGCGCGGCACCTGTTCGGCATCCTGCTCCACCTCGTGGCGACCGAGCGCACCGGTCGCGCCCCGTGGGGCTCGCAGCGTCCGGCATTGGCCATCGCTTCGTGCGGCAACGCCGCGCTCGCCGCGTCCACGCTCGCGGCTGCGGTGTCGTGGCCCATCCAGGTGTTCGTGCCGGTCGATGCCAACCGGGCGGTCGTCGAGCATCTGCACCGTTTCGGCGCCGACGTGGTCGTCTGCCCCCGGCTCGCCACCGACCCGCCTGGCGATCCGTGCGTGCACCGGTTCCGCGAGGCGGTGGGCCGCGGCGCAGTGCCGTTCAGCGTGCAGGGCACCGAGAACGCGTGGTGCCTCGACGGGGGACGCACCATCGGGTGGGAGATGGCTCGGTTCATGGAAGAACACATCGAGGGCCCGCCGTTCGACCGTCTCTTCGTGCAGGTCGGCGGCGGAGCGTTCGCCGCGTGCGTCGCGGCCGGATTCCGGATGGGCGGCATCACGCCCATGCTCCACGCCGTGCAGACCAATGCGTGCGCGCCGCTCGAACGGGCATGGGAACTCGCCGGGTCGGTCGGTGGTCCCAAGCATGTGGCTCGGCATTGGGGCGATGTCATGTGGCCGTGGGAGCACGTCGGTCATTCCGCCGCCGATGGCATCCTCGACGACGAGACGTACGACTGGTTGCCGGTCATCGGCGCCATGGCCGACGGTCACGGTTCGCCGGTGGTGGCCCACGAGCGCCACGTGCTCGTGGCCAACGAACTCGGGGTGCGGACCACCGGCATCGATGCCAGTCACACGGGTACAGCTGGGCTCGCAGGTCTGCTGGCAGCGCGCGATCATGTGGCTGCCGACGAACGCGTGGCGGTGATCTTCAGCGGGGTGAATCGATGAGCATGCGCAGGTGGGAGAGTGCCGTCGAGCAGCAGATCAAGGACGGCATCGCCCGCGGTGAGTTCGCCGACCTTCCTGGCCGCGGCAAGCCCATCGAGGGTCTCTCGGCCGAGCACGACGAGGACTGGTGGCTGAAGGCCAAGCTCCGCGCCGAGCGGCTCAGCTACCTGCCACCCACCATTCGCATCCGCAAGGAGCTCGAGGAGGCGCGCGAGGCCATGGCCGAGGCATCGAACGAGTCGGTGGTACGCCGCATCGTCGACGACATCAACGTGCGCATCCGCGACATCAACCGTCGCGGTGCCGAGGGCCCACCGTCCACCGTGATGGTGCTCGACCCCGAGGCCGAGGTGTCGAGGTGGCGTGCCCGGATCCAGGAGTGACCGCTGCTCGGCCCGACGTCGACCGGGTCAGGCGGGCTCAGACCGCGTGGAGTCTGCCGTCCGACACGTCGTAGACGAAGCCGCGGATGTGTTCCTTGTACTTCACGAACGGGCTGAGCTGGAGGCGCTTGATGCTCTGGCGGACGTCGTCGTAGGGATCCAGAAAAGACTCGAGCGCCCACCACGGCCGGATGCCGACCTCTCGTTCGAGCTCCTGCTTGAACTCGTCGACGCTCACACCCTCGAGTCCACAGTTGGTGTGGTGGATGAGGATGATCTCGCGAGTGCCGAGGCGTCGCTGGCTGAGCACGAGCGAGCGAATGACGTCGTCGGTGACCACGCCGCCGGCGTTGCGGATGATGTGGGCGTCGCCGTGCTCGAGGCCGAGCATCTCGAAGATGTTCATGCGGCTGTCCATGCACGCGACGATGGCCATCTGCCGAAGAGGGCGCACGCCGAGCGCCTCGTCGCGGAAGGTCTCCACGTAGCAAGCGTTGTGGGCGAGCAGCTCGTCGACGTTCGGCTGGAAAGCCGCGGATGTGTCGGGGTCGGTCATCGTCCAGGACGGTAGCGTGTGTCGCCATGAGCGACATCACCCGTCCCATGGCCCTCGAATCGGGAATGGACCCGCGTCTCGACGTCTTCAACCGTCTGCTTCGCAACCGAGTGGTCATGCTCGGCACCGACGTGAACGACGACATCGCCAACCAGCTGTGCGCGCAGTTGCTCTACCTCGAGGGCGAGGACTCCAACGCCGACATCTGGCTGTACATCAACAGCCCCGGTGGCTCGGTCACGGCCGGCATGGCCATCTACGACACCATGCAGTTCGTCAGTTGCGACGTCGCCACGGTGTGCATGGGCATGGCCGCCAGCATGGGCCAGTTCCTGCTCACCGCCGGCGCTGCCGGCAAGCGCTACACACTGCCGAACGCGCGAATCATGATGCACCAGCCCCTCGCCGGCCTCCGTGGCCAGGCCACCGACATCGCCATCCAGGCCGAGCAGCTGCGCTACACCAAGCGCCGCATGGCCGAGCTCATCTCGCAGCACTCGGGCCAGTCGCTCGAGACCATCCAGGCCGACAGCGAGCGCGACCGCTGGTTCACCGCCGAAGAGGCCAAGGCCTACGGCCTGGTCGACAGCGTCATTCTGCGTCGCGGCGAGATCATCTGATCCTGCCGGTCCTCCGCCGGCTCACGAGGTCGTGGTCGGTGCGGCCGTGACGATGGGTGCGGTGACCACTGGTGTGACGTCGCCGATGGTCGCCCTGCAGACGTTGAACGTGTAGTCGATCACCCGGTTCGCGGCGGGTTCGTTGCGTCGCGCCACGTCGAGCACACGCTGCACCGACTCGGGGTCCGAGGCGACGACGGTGGCCATGGTCTCCATGTTGCCCATGAGCGCGTCCCACTCGGGCTGGATGGCGATGGGCGCCGATGCGGCCACCGTCCGCCACGCGGCAAGTGTCGCTTCGACCTCGGTCTGCGATCCGAGTGCCGGCGAGTTCAGGTCGGAGAGGTGGTTGCCGACCTCGGTGCAATAGCGGCCGGCGGAACGGTCGGAATCGCCACCGCAGGCGACCAACGTCAGACCGAGGGCCGTGAACGCGAGCACGGCCGCCGCCGACGAGGACTTCATACGGTCGCCGATTCTCGCAGGCGTGCCTCGGTTCGCGGTGTCACACCCCATCAGGGCGAGTTGGTTGGCATCACCGATGCGGCCGATATGGTGCGCCACAGCCGTCGGGGAGCCGGGCTCCGTTCCCTCCAACCGTTCCGTGCGCCGTCGTGCGCCACGTCGTTGGAGGTGGCCCCGTGTTGGCTGCAGTTCGTTCCGCCACGTTGTTCGGCGTCGAAGGGCGCCCCGTCACGGTCGAGGTGCACGTCGCCTCCGGCCTGCCGTCGTTCCAGATCATCGGTCTGCCCGACGCGGTCTGCCGCGAGGCTCGAGATCGGGTGCGCGCCGCAGTGCTGTCGAGCGACCTTCGCTGGCCGTCGAGCCGCGTCACGGTCAACCTGGCGCCGTCGCACGAGCGCAAGGCCGGCTCGGCGCTCGACCTGGCGATGGCGGTAGGGGTGCTCGCCGCCAGCGAGCAGATCCCGTTCTCCGAGGTCCACGGCCGAACGTTCGTGGGGGAGCTGGGTCTCGACGGTTCGTTGCGGTCGGTGCCCGGGGTGGCACCGATGCTGGCGGCACTGCGGATGGAAGGCGAGCCGGTCCGGCCGGTGTTGGCCACCCGCGGCTTTCGCGAGGCGCAGGGTGTGGTCGGCGACGAAGTGCTCGTCGCCGGATCGCTGCGCGAGGTGGTCGACGCGATGCGTGGCGATGCACCGTGGCCCGACCCGCCGCACGAGGAACTGGTCGACGACACCCCGCCGGTGCCCGACCTTGCCGACGTCCGGGGCCAGTGGGCGGCACGTTTGGGCCTCGAGTTGGCGGCGGCCGGCGGCCATCACCTGCTGCTCGTCGGTCCGCCGGGTTCGGGCAAGACGATGCTCGCCCAGCGCATGCCGGGTCTGCTGTCGCCGCTCGACTCCGGGGTGTCGCTCGAGACCACCATGGTCCATTCCGCGGCTGGCGTGCGGCTTCCCGCCGGAGGTCTGGTGCGGACCCCGCCCTTCCGTGCTCCGCATCACAGCAGCTCGATGGTCGCCCTCGTGGGCGGCGGCAGTCCCATGCTGCGCCCTGGCGAGGTCAGCATGGCCAACGGGGGAGTGTTGTTCCTCGACGAGTTGGGTGAGTTCGCGCCGGTGGTGCTCGACGCATTGCGCCAACCGCTCGAAGAAGGAGTCATCCGCCTCGCCAGGGCGCGGGCCGCGGCCACCCTGCCGGCTCGGTTCCTGTTGGTCGCCGCCACCAACCCGTGTCCGTGCGGCGGCGGTCGACCAGGGGCATGCGAGTGCGACGACGGCGCTCGACTGCGCTACCTGCGCAGGCTGTCGGGTCCGCTGCTCGATCGGTTCGATCTACGCGTGCCGGTGCAGCGTCCCGAAGTCGACGACCTGTTGTCGTCCGGCGGTGGCGAGCCCACCGCGGCAGTGCGGGCGCGGGTGGAAGCGGCTCGGCTGCGGTCGTGGGAGCGCATCGGCATGCTCAACGCATCGATCCCCGGCGCGCAGCTCGATGCCCTGGCTCCGGTCGACGATGCGGCGCGCGCCATGCTGCGCGACCAGCTCGAACGCGAGTCACTCACCGGCCGCGGCTATCACCGTGTGCGGCGTGTGGCCCGCACGATCGCCGACCTGCAGGGTGACGACGAGGTGGTGCGCGAACCGCACGTCGCGCTGGCCTTGCAGCTGCGAGTGTCGTTGAAGGTCAGCACCAGGTGGCAGGCGGCATGAACCCGCTCCCTCCCCAGGCCCACGCTGCGGCGCTCGCGGCGTTGCCGCCATCCACCGTCCACCGGCTCGGCGCGCTGTTGCGCCACCACGATCCGCTCGAGGCGTGGGCCGTGGTTCGCGGCGAGGTTCGCCCGCACGGACTGGTGCAACGCATCCTCGCCGACCGAGCAGTCGCCCAGGCGTTCCGCAGCGCGGCCGAATCGGTGGATCCCGTCGCGATCTGGGAGCGCTGCGTCGCCCTCGACCTGCAGGTGCTGGTGCACGGTGCGACCGACTACCCGCCGATCCTGCTCCACGACCCTCAGCCGCCGCCGGTGCTGTTCGCCAAGGGGTCACTCGCCCTGCTCGACGGCCGCCGGGCCGCCATCGTGGGCACGCGCAACGCCACGTCTGCCGGACGTGAGACGGCGCGAGCCATCGCGGCCGGGTTGGCCGCGGCCGGAGTTCATGTCGTGTCGGGCCTGGCGCGCGGCATCGACGGTGTCGCGCACCGGGCCGTCCTCGGCGAGCGTGGCCAGGGTCGCCCCATCGCGGTCGTCGCATCGGGCCTCGACGTCGTCTACCCCCGCGAGCATCGCGACCTCTGGTCGGCGGTCGGTGAGACCGGGCTGCTCCTGTCCGAGGCAGCGCCGGGCACCCGACCCGAGCCGTACCGGTTCCCGCTCCGCAACCGCATCGTCGCCGCCCTGGCCGAGGTGCTGGTGGTGGTCGAGTCCCGCGAGCGCGGTGGCTCGCTCATCACGGCCGACGCGGCGCTCGAGCGCGGGGTGCCGATCATGGCGGTGCCGGGTGCCCCGTCGAACCGGGCGGCCGGAGGGTCCAACGCGCTGCTTCGCGACGGAGCGGCGCCCGCACTCGATGCGGGTGACGTGCTCACACAGCTGCAGCTCGACCATTCGTTCGCCGCCTGCGGCGTGGCAGTCGAGCGTCGGCGCCGACCGAGGCCCGAGGATCTCGAGGTCTATCGGGCTGTGCGCGACGAGCCACGCACCATCGACGGGGTGGTGCTGCTCACCGGCCGCAGCCTCGTCGACACCGCGATGTGCCTCGCCCGGCTCGAGGCAGCGGGGTGGCTCGCGCAGGCGGATGGGTGGTTCGAGACGGTGGGGTCACCCTTGTGATGAGCGCCAGCGAATACCCTGTCCAACCATGGCTGGGCGAGCGACGACTGTTCCTACTGCCGCGACGTTCGCGGAATGGCACCTGGATGGCTTCGTCGCGTCCCTCACCAGCAGCTCACCGAACACCGTGGCTGCGTATCGCGCCGACGTCGAGGCATTCGCCCGCTGGGCCGCCGACGAGCGTGGCATCGGCTCGCCGGAACAGGTCGATCGCCTCGTTCTTCGGCGTTACGTGGCGTTCCTCGGCACGAAGCAGCCGCCCATGGCGAAACGAAGCGTCGCCCGGCACGTGTCGTCACTGCGACGCTTCTTCCGCCATCTCCGTCGCGAGGGCGTGCTCGAACTGGATCCCAGCGCGTCGCTCCACGCGCCATCCGGCGAGAGTCGGCTGCCGCGTGTGCTCGACCATGCCGACGTGCACGAACTGCTCGATGGCGCCACCCCCGACGACGAGCCCCACTGGCGGCGCCTGCGCGACGATGCCGTGCTCGAACTGCTCTACGGCAGCGGCGTGCGCGTCGGCGAGCTGTGCGGGCTGCAGATCGATTCGCTCGATCTGGCGGGCGGTGCGATGTCGGTGTGGGGCAAGGGCTCGAAGCAACGCCGCGTGCCACTCAGCGAGCCGGCGGTCGTCGCCCTGCGCGCCTGGTTGGCCATCCGCGCCGAGGTGGTGGCTGCGCCCGCCGGTGCCGTGCTGTTCGGGAACGAACGGGGCAACCCGCTCACGCCTCGCGACGTTCGCCGCATCCTCGATCGACGTTCGCCGCGCCCTACCCACCCGCATGCACTCCGGCACACGTTCGCGACCCACCTCCTCGACGGCGGCGCGGACCTGCGCGCCGTGCAGGAACTGCTGGGCCACGCCGACGTGGCCACCACGCAGCGATACACCCATGTCAGCAATCACCTCCTTCGCGAGGCCTACGCTGAGGCGCACCCCCGAGCATGAGACGCGAACTCGACATCGAACAGGTCTGGCAACAGTTCTTCCTGCAACACGACGCCGTGTCGCGGGATCAGCTCATCGTGCACTATTCGCCGCTGGTGAAGTTCGTCGCCGGTCGTGTGGGCGCCGGTCTGCCGAGCAGCGTCGACCCCGGCGACCTCGTCAGTGCGGGGGTTTTCGGGCTCATCGATGCGGTGGAGCGCTTCGACCCCGAGCGTGCGGTCAAGTTCGAGACGTTCGCGGTCCCGCGCATTCGCGGCGCCATCTTCGACGGGTTGCGCTCGCTCGACTGGGTGCCGCGTTCGGTTCGCAGCAGGGCGCGCGAGGTCGAGTCCGCGTTCACCGATCTGGAGGGCAAGCTCGGCCGAGCTCCCACCGACGAGGAACTCTCGAAGCACCTGCGCCTGTCGGCCGCCGAGTTCCAGAAATGGCTGTCGTCCATCGCCTCCACCACCGTCGGCCCGCTCGATCGGGCGCTCGTCGCCGGGACCGAGCCGAAGTCGCTCGGTGGCGACGTCCCCGATTCGCCGTCGTCGATCGTCGAGGAGAGCGAGGTGCGTCGGCTGGTGAAGGTCGAGGTGCGTCGGCTGCCCGATCGCGAGAAGCTCGTCCTGTCGCTGTACTACGACGAGGGACTCACACTCGCCGAGATCGGGACCGTGCTCGGCGTCACCGAGAGTCGCGTGTCGCAGATCCACACCAAGGCGGTGCTGCACCTGCGTGCCCGCCTCTCGGCCATCAAAGCAA
>JANOET010000176.1:0-1694 GCA_031413415.1 Acidimicrobiaceae bacterium | reverse complement strand
CGGTGGCCTCAAGCAGCGCGTCGCCATCGCCCGCGCTTTCGCCGGCGACCCGCGCATCGTCGTGTGCGACGAGCCCACCAGTGCGCTCGACGTGTCGGTGCAGGCGGCCATCCTCAACCTGCTGGCCGACCTGCAGAGCGAGAAACACACGAGCTACGTGTTCATCACCCACGACATGGGCGTGGTTCGCTACCTGGCCGATCGCATCGCGGTGATGTACCTGGGCCGCATTCAGGAGCTCGGGCCCACCGACGACGTCTTCAACGGGCCCAACCACCCGTACACCGAGGCGCTGCTGTCGGCCATCCCCAGCGTCGACGGCGAAGAACGTGTGCGCATCCGCCTCGCCGGCGAGATCCCCAGCCCGGCCAACCCGCCGTCGGGTTGCGTGTTCCACCCGCGTTGCCCGCGAGTGATCGCCGGCACGTGCGAGACCAGTGAGCCACCGTTGCGTGAAGTGGCCCCCGGTCACCTCATGCGCTGCCACATCCCGGTCGACGAGCTCGCTCGTCTGCAGGGAGTGTCGCCGGAGGCCTCGAACTAGGTCGAGGCTCCGGCCACCATCACGCCGCCGGACCGATCAGGCACGCATGCGCAGGCCCTTCGGGTCGAGCACGGGCTCGTGCTGCAACGTCGCAGGACGCCGCCGACCGATGATCTCGATCTCGAATCCGGTTCCCGTCTCGGCGAGCTCGGTCGGGATGTAGCCGAGGGCCAGGCTGACCCCCGAGTAGTGGGCGTAGCCGCCCGACGTGATCCAGCCGACGACCTTCTCGCCGTCGGGGCCGACGTGCCACACGGGCTCGTCGCCGAGCACGTCGGCAGGTGCATCAGGGTCGACGTCGACCTTGAACATCACCAGCTTGCGCTTCGGGCCACCGGCCGCGATCTCGGCCTCGACGGCCTCGCGACCGATGAAGTCGTGATCGAACTTGAGGACGCGATCCATCCCTGCTTCGAGCGGCGTGTAGATGGGGCGGTACTCGCGGAACCAGGTGCCGAAGCTCTTCTCGAGTCGCATCGTGATGAGCGCGCGGAAGCCGAACAGGCGCATGTCGAACTCCTGGCCAGCCTCCCAGATGAGGTCGAACAGGTAGCGCTGGTGCTCGGGCGCGATCCAGATCTCGTAGCCGAGGTCACCGGTGGACGTCATGCGTGAGAGCCACACCGGAGCCAGGCCCAGGTCGACCTTGCGGAATGCCATGAACGGGAAGTCGGCGTGCGCGAGCGAGGTGTCGGTGAGCTTCTGCAGCACGTCGCGCGAGCGCGGCCCGGCGACGGTGAGTCCCACCATCGACAGCGAGAGCACCTCGAAGCGGATGTCGCTGCCCTCGGGAAGGTGATCGAGGAACCAGCGCGGGTGGTGCACCTCGGCGGCTTGGGAACCGAACAGGAAGAACTCGTCGTCGCCGAGTCGGCTGACGGAGAACTCGCCCACGATCTTGCCCTGCGGGTTCAGCATCGCGGTGAGGTTGGTGCGGCCGACCCGCGGCAGCGAGTTGGTGAACAGGCCCTGCAGCCATGCCGCAGCGCCCTGGCCGCTCACCTTGTACTTGGCGAAGTTCGAGGCCTCGCTGAACCCGACGCGCTCGCGCACCGCCCGGCTCTCCTCACCCACCACGTCGAACGCATTCGAGCGATAGAAGGTGACGTCCTCGATCGGTTCGAGACCGGGCTTCTGGAACCACAACGGG
>JANOET010000175.1:0-4899 GCA_031413415.1 Acidimicrobiaceae bacterium | reverse complement strand
CTCTGGCCCGCACGTGGGTAACGTCGCACGGGCATGACCGAACTGCCTGCGCATCTGCTTCCCGACCGTGTCGACGTCGCCATCGTCGGTGCCGGACTGGCCGGTCTGGCTGCGGCGCGGGTGCTGTGCGCCGCCGGGCGTACCGTCGTCGTCCTCGAGGCGTCCGACGGTGTGGGCGGACGGGTGCGCACCGACGTGGTCGACGGCTTTCGCCTCGATCGCGGTTTCCAGGTGTTGCTCACCGCGTATCCCGAGGTGCAATCGCAGCTCGACCTCGATGCGCTCCGTCTTCGCCCGTTCCTCCCCGGCTCGCTGGTGTGGACCGGCGAGCGGCCCTACGCGATCGGCGATCCGTTGCGCAAGCCGTCGCTGCTGTTGCCCAGCGCAGTCGCCCCCATCGGCACCATCGCCGACAAGCTGCGCCTCGCGGCGCTGCTGCGTCGGGTGAAGACGACTGATCCGAAGCAACTCCTCCGCGGGCCCGACATCACCACCCTCGAGTCGCTGCACGCAGCGGGTTTCGGTCCGCGCATCATCGATCGCTTCTTCCGGCCGTTGCTCGGTGGCATCCAGCTGGACCCCTCGCTCGGCGGCAGTGCACGCATGTCCGAGACGGTGTTGCACTGCCTGGCCGTCGGCGACTCGGCCGTGCCAGCCGACGGCATGCAGGCCATTCCGCTGCAGCTGGCGGCCGGTCTGCCCGCCGGCACGGTGCACCTGTCGACACCGGTCGCGGCGGTCGCCCCCGGCGAAGTGCGTCTCGTCGACGGTCGCGTCGTTGCCGCGAGTGCCGTCGTCGTGGCCACCGAGGGTCCGTCGGCGAACGCGCTGTTGCCGGTGGAGCAGTTGGCCACGGTCGGCTCCCGCGAGGTCGGTTGCGTGTGGTTCGACGCGCCGGCCGCTCCGGTACCGCAGGCGCTCATCGTGCTCGACGGCGTGCGCAGTGGACCGGCGCTGAACGTTGCAGTCATGAGCAACGTCGCACCCGAGTACGTCACCGAGGCGGCACCGCATGGCCACGCGCTGGTGGCGGCGGCCTGCCCGGCGACGGCCGACATCGGTCACCTGGCCGACGAGGTTCGTCGTCAGCTGCGCTCGTGGTGGGGGCCGCAGGTCGACCAGTGGAAGGTGCTGCGTGTCGACCGCATCGCCCACGGTCAGCCCGAGCAGCACCCGCCCTTCGCGCCGAAGCGGCGTGTGGCGTTGGGCGATGGGCTGTTCGTGTGCGGCGACCACCGCGACACGCCGAGCATCCAAGGCGCGATGTTCTCCGGTCGACGGTGCGGTGAAGCGGCGTTGACCGCGATCACAGCGTCGGGTGTCGCCGCGTCGGGGTGATGCCCCCTGGCGCAGAAGGCCGTCATACTGGTGCCATGAAGGGATCTCGTGTCGTTCGCGCGTTGCTCGTCGGCGTGCTCGTCGTGGGGGTCGCTGCATGCGGCGACGACAGCCAACCCGATGCCACCATCACGCCCACGCTCGAGCTCGCAGGGAAGGCGTTCGCGCTCGCCCAGGCCGCCGGCATCGAGGTGCCCGAGAGCAGCACCCTGCAGCTTGCATTCGAGCAGGCCCAACTCGGGGTGACCGGTGGTTGCAACACCATGAGCGGCGGCTACGAGGTCGTCAACGGCAAGCTCGTGGTGGAGCAGTTGGCGATGACCGAGATGGCGTGCTCCGACGAGTCGCTGATGGTGTTCGACACCGAGATCGCCGAGTTCCTCGCCGGTTCCCCGACCATCGTGGTCGTCGGCGATGTCATGACGCTGGCCAACGAAGCGATCACGCTCGCCCTGCGCGAGAACGCTCCCATCGTCGACAGCGCCCTCGAGGGCACGACGTGGACGGTCACCGGCACGGTGCAGGGCGACGGCACGATGAGCCTCGACACCGAGCCGGCCACGCTGCGGTTGAACGACGGCACCGCCGAGGTGTTCGCCGGCTGCAACACGGGGACGGCCCTCTACACGATCGACGGAGAGAGCATCACGTTCGAACCGCTGGCGCTGACGCGGATGGGGTGTGACGCCGCCGCCACATCGCTCGAGACCACCGTCTCGGGCGTCCTGACCGGCACGGTCACCTACGACATCGAGGGCACCAAGCTCGCCCTGTTCCAGGGCACCGATGGACTGACCCTGGCGGACCAGGGCTGATCCACCGAGCGGCGTGAGCGCGACTCAGGTCGCGGCGATGAAGTCGACGATGACCGTCGCCAACTCGGGCCCCTTGTCCTCCTGCAGGAAGTGCCCGCCACCCTCGATGGTGGTGTGCGGCTGACCGTCGCAACCGGGCACGGAGCGCAGGAACACGCGCTCGCCGCCAGCGGTGACCGGGTCCTTGTCGCTGAACGTGCACAGCCACGGGCGATCGAACGCGCTGATGACCTGCCACGCGGCCATCTGATCGGCGTGGGCGGGGTCGTCGGTGCCGGTGGGCACGAGCGACGGGAAGATGCGCGCCCCGGCCTTGTACGTGTCGTCGGGGAACGGTGCGTCGTAGGCGGCGACCACCTCGGGAGCGAGGTCGGTCTGGCAGCCACCGTTGATGATCATCCCGATGGGGAACTGCTCGGCGGTCTGCGAGAACTTCTGCCAGGCGAGGAACGCCTCGGTGGGCGGGCGCTCGCCGGTGGGCAGACCCGTGTTGCCGACGACGACGCGGGCGAAACGCTCGGGGGCTGCGGCGACGAGACGCAGTCCGACGAGGCCGCCCCAGTCCTGGCCGAAGAAGGTAATGTCGCGCAGGTCGAGTTGGTCGAACAGCGCGGCCTGCATCCAGGCCACGTGGCGGGCGTAGGTGTAGTCGGACTGCTCGGTGGGCTTGTCGCTGCGGCCGAAGCCGACGAGGTCGGGCGCGACCACGCGGTGTCCGGCGGCGACCAACACCGGGATCATCGTGCGGTAGAGGTAGCACCAGCTCGGCTCGCCGTGCATGAGCAGCACGGGCGGCGCATCGACCGGGCCCTCGTCGAGGTAGTGCACGCGCAGCTCGCCACCTTGGCCGTCGGCGATGGTGAGGTAGTGCGGTTCGAACGCGAAGCCGGGCAGGTCGGCGAAGCGTTCGTCGGGGGTGCGCAGCGCGTTCATGAGGGGAACTCCTGTGCGGTGGCGGAGTGGTGGAGGAGGACGGTGAGTGCCTCCGTCATCGTGGCCATGGCGTCGGGTCGGGTGAGGCGTTGGTCGTCGCGGAGCAGCCGCCACGCCTCGAACGACGTGGCGACATCGGCGGCGGACAGTCGTGCGGCGGCGACCGAGTTGGGCATCGCGGCGAGTTCGGTGGCGAACAGCACTGCGAGCTGACCGCGTAGGAACGCCCGGCCCTGGGTGAGCCGGTCGGCGACGAGCAGCTGGAACGGCGCGCGCAGTCGCGAGACCGTGGCGACGCTCTCGATGGCTTCGAACAACTCGCCGCGCTGGTGGACGAGCGCGGCGACCCGGTGGGCGAACGGCCGGTCCGAGGTGGTGCCGACCGGCAGCAGCTCGCGGACATCGTCCTGCTGCTGTTGGATGGCCGCGTCGCAGAGGTCGTCGACGTCGTCGAAGTAGCGGAACAGTGATCGGGCGGAGACGCCGGACCGGGCCGCGATCTCTTCGGTCGACGGGTTGAGGTTGCCCTCGTTGTACAGCGACAGCAGGGCGCGCACGACGGCGTCGCGGTTTCGGTCGCGGCGCAGGCGGCGGCCGTCGACGGTCGGTTCGACTGGTGGGGCGGCGGGCATGACGGAAACGGTAGCAGCCCGGTGGCGCTGTTGACAGTCCTTGTGTCAATTGTTTGACCTGTGTCTCCATTGGTTGCTTGAATGGCCCGATGACCGCACCCCGCCGCATCGCCCTCGTGGCCGACACCAGCTTCTACGTCGGCCCGCCCATCGCTCGACTGCTGGCGCAGCGCGGCCACGATCTGGTCCTCGGCAACCCCGACCCCGAGCTGGTCGCCGAGCTCGAGGCGCTGGGCGCCGCGGTCGAGGCCGTACCCGACACCCGCGACCTGTCCGTGCCGGAGACATCCGCCAGGTTGGTCGACGCGGCCATGGCCCGCTTCGGCCGGGTGGACACCGCTGCGGCCTTCAGTGGCCGCGTCGTCACCGGCTCGTTCCTCGACTCGACCATCGACGACCTCCGCTCGGTGCAACGTGGTTGCATCGAGGCGCCGTACCACTTCCTCCGCGCCGTCGTCCCGCAGATGGTCGCCCAGGGCGGCGGCCAGGTGCTCGTGCTCACCAGCGCTGCCGGCGCCAGGCCCACGCCCGGCGCTCCGCTGTACTCGGCGGCTCGCGCCGGCGCGACGATGCTCGTCAAGAACGTCGCCGCCGAGGTCGCCCGCCACGGCGTCCAGGTGAACGCAGTGGGCACGAACTTCATGGACTTCCCCGAGTTCCGTCGTGCCTCCGGCGCCGACGACCCCGAGGTCCGTGCTCGTCTCGAGGCGGCCGTGCCGCTGCGGCGGCTGGGCACGGTCGACGAGTGCGCCGCGTTCTGCATGGCCTTCCTCGACGGCACGAGCGGTTTCACCACCGGTCAGTTCGTGGCCTATGCCGGTGGGTGGGTCTGAGTCGCCCGATGATCTCGGGTTCGTCGCAGATTCTTCAAGGCTTCGTCAGCGTCGACCGATACTGCAGCCGATGAGACAGGTCGGCCGATGATCGAGGGTGGCAACGCGGGCGGAAGCGCCCAGGTGCAGGCCGCCGAGCGCACGGCCAACGCCGAGCGACTGATGCAGGAGGCGAGCCGTCTCGAGGTCGTCGCGGCCGACGAGCAGGCGATGGGCCGTCAGTTGGCCACGCTGCCGGCCAGCCATGCGATTCTCCACGACCTCACACTGCCCGACGGGCGCGGCAGGGTGGATCACGTGGTCGTCGGGCCAGGCGGAGCCTTTCTGGTGCTCACCCGCAGAGTGGAC
>JANOET010000174.1:0-5321 GCA_031413415.1 Acidimicrobiaceae bacterium | reverse complement strand
CGACCCGCACCACGGCCACAAGCGTTACCTCGCCTGGATGCTGCTGCTCGAAGCCGGGGTCATGGGCAGTTTCATCAGCCTCGACCTGTTCCTGTTCTTCGTCTTCTTCGAGATCGTGCTCGTGCCGATGTACTTCCTCATCGGTGGCTGGGGCTACGACGACCGCATCTACGCGGCCACGAAGTTCTTCCTGTTCACGATGATCGGCTCTGCGTTCATGCTCGTGGGCATCATCGCCACCGCCGTCATCGCCAAGGCCGACGCCGGTCAGGTGACCTTCGACCTGGTCAAGATCGCCGAGAACGGCTCGTTCGCCGCCGGGACGGGACGATGGCTGTTCTTCTCGTTCGCGATCGCCTTCGCGGTGAAGGTGCCGCTGTTCCCACTGCACACGTGGTTGCCCGACGCGCACACCCAGGCGCCCACCGGTGGCTCGGTCATCCTGGCGGGTGTGCTGCTGAAGATGGGCACCTACGGTCTGCTGCGTTTCGGCGTCTACCTCTTCCCCGAGGCCGCGGTGTGGGCCCGGCCGGTCTTCCTCACGCTCGCCACCATCGGCATCCTGTGGGGTGCCGTCGCGGCCACCATGCAGACCGACCTGAAGCGACTGGTCGCCTACTCGTCGGTCGCGCACCTCGGGTTCATCGTGCTCGGCACGTTCGCCCTCACATCGCAGGCCATCACCGGCGGCGTCATGCAGAACATCAACCACGGCATCAGCACGGGTGCGTTGTTCATCCTCGTCGGGATGATCTACGAGCGTCGCCACACCCGCGAGATCGCCAAGCTCAAGGGCCTCCAGAAGGTGGCGCCGGTGTTCGCCGCCGCGTTCATGATCGTCATGCTGTCCAGCATCGGTGTGCCGGGCCTGAACGGATTCGTCGGCGAGTTCCTCGTGCTCGTCGGCTCGTTCCCCACCGCGCGGTGGTGGGTGGCGATCGCCGCAGTCGGTGTCATCATCGCCGCCCTGTACCTGCTGTGGGCATACCAGCGGGTGTTCCATGGCGAGCCTGACGAGGACAACAAGTCCTTCGCCGAGCTGAAGTGGAAGGAGGGCATGCTGCTGCTGCCCTTCATCGCCATCATCGTGTTCTCCGGTGTGTTCCCGAAGCCGATGCTCGAGCGCATCGAGCCGTCGGTCGACAAGCTGCTCGAGCACGTGCAGGACCACTCCTCGTGGCAGGTGCCGGTCGTTGCGGAAGAGGGAGAAGGCTGATGGGCGTGCTCGTTGCCGACACCCTGCAGGGACCCAAGATCGACTGGTTCGCCCTCAGCCCGCTCCTGGTGTTGCTGGGTGGCGCCATGGTGCTGCTCGTGGTCGCGTCGCTCACGCCGGTGTGGCCGAAGCGCATGTACGCCAGCTTCACCGCGCTGGTCGGCCTCGCCTCGCTGGCGCTCTGCTTCCCGCTGTGGCATCGCATCGACACCGACGGGCCGTCGCTGCTCGTCGGCGGTGCGGCGAACTTCGACAAGATGACCGTCTGGGTCATCGCGACGATCAGCCTCGCCGTCGTGCTCGCCGCATTCGTCACCGACGACTACCTGCGTCGAGAGGACATCGACGGTCCCGAGATCTATGCGCTGTACATGATGGCCGCCATCGGCGGCATCGTCATGGGCGCTTCGAACGATCTCATCGTGCTGTTCCTCGGTCTCGAGATCCTCTCCATCGCCCTGTACGTGCTCGCCGCCAGCCACCGCAAGCGGGTCCAGAGCCAGGAGGCGGGCCTGAAGTACTTCGTGCTCGGCAGCTTCTCGTCGGCGATCTTCCTCTACGGCGCGGCGCTCATCTACGGCGGTACGGGCAGCACCAACTTCAGCAAGATCCTCAGCGCCCTGGCCGACACCGTGCCGGTGCAGAAGGGCGACGACGCGATGATGCTCGCCGGCGTGGCGCTGTTGCTCGTCGGCCTGGCGTTCAAGGTCGCCGCAGTGCCGTTCCACTTCTGGGCACCCGATGTCTACGAGGGTTCGCCGACGCCGGTGAGCGCGTTCATGGCGTCGGCCGCCAAGGCCGCGGCATTCGCTGCGATGCTGCGCGTCCTGCTCGAAGCGTTGCCGAACTTCGCCGAGGACTACCGGCCGGTGGTGTGGGTGCTCGCCGTCCTCACCGTGGTCGGTGGTTCGTTGATGGCTGTCGTGCAGACCAACGTGAAGCGCATGCTCGCGTTCTCGAGCATCAGCCACGCGGGTTTCATGCTCGTCGGCGTGGAGGCCGCCTCGCACGCCGCCGGTGGCCCGGCCAACGACGGCCGTTCGTCGGTGCTGCTGTACACGATGATCTACGCCGTGCTGGCGCTCGGGACGTGGGGCGTGGTCACCGCGGTCAGTCGTACCGGCGATGACGCCACCGACCTCGGCGCGTTCCGGGGCCTGGGTCGCAGCCGCCCGGTGCTGGCGTTCGGCATGACCATCATGCTGCTCGCCCAGGCAGGCGTGCCGCTCACCAGCGGTTTCGTCGCCAAGTTCGGTGTCATCCGCGCTGCGGTCGACGCGAAGAGCTATTCGGTGGCGGTCATCGCCATGGTGGCCGCGGTCATTGCTGCCTACCTGTACCTGCGGATCATGATCTCGATGTGGATCGCCGAGCCCGAGGCCGGCGACGACCAGCGCGAAGCAGTTCGTCTGCCGCTGTATCTCACCATCGGCATCTCCTTCGCCGTGCTCTCCACTCTGGTCGTGGGCTTCTTCCCCGACTGGCTCGTCCGCCTCGCCCCCTGACCCGGGTCGCCCGCCCGCCCCGCCTCCCCGGCCGCGGCCGCCAACCGGGCGTGGGCGCGAAACGTCTCACATTCGGGACTCGCCGCGCTCACGGGCGCGAAGAGTCCCACACTCGGGTCACTTCGCGCCCACAGGCGCGGTCACCTGGCCTGCGAGCGCCGCAGATCGATGATCACCCGGACGTCGTTCAACGCATCGCGCAGGCCGTGCTCGACGTCGAGGCGCGTGACGCGGTGCACCGACCATCCGACCATCGTGGCCTTGCGGTCGCGGCGGGCGTCGCGACGAGACTCGAGTGCACCCGAATGCCATGTCGGATCGTCGACCTCCAGGCCGACCTTCCACTCCGGCCATCCGAAGTCGAGGTGTATGACCGAACCATCGGGCAGGACGACCGGACACTGGGGCTCCGGTGTGGGCAGCTCGTGCCGCTGGATCTCGATCAACACCCGAAGTTCGAGCCCGGACTGCAATGCCTGCTGCCATCGGGGCTTCGAGGCGACGACCGCACGCATCGTCCGTGAACCCGGCCGATTCGGGTGGTACAGCCGGCTGACGGTGTCGATGACCGTCTCGAGTGTGCACATCTGCTCGTGAAGGATCTGTTCGAGCACGGATCGCGCAGCCTCGAAGCCCAGCATGTCGGCGGAGTCGAACAGTGAGCGTGGGGGACTGGTGAGTCGGATGCCATCGGGTCGTTCGACGACATCGACTGGGTCGAGTCGCCGAGTGCGATGCACGACGATGCCAGGCAGTTCGGGTGAGCTTCCATGGACCAAGAGCACGTGCAGGTCGCGGTCTTTGATGCCGCGGAAGCCCCACATTCGATCAGCCGTGGTGAGCCCGATGTGGACGCTCTCGTTGCGCGCACACGCCGCGGCCAACGTCTGCTCGAACGTCACCGGCCACTGGGCGCTCCGGAAGACGCCGGGTAACACGCGGACCAGCCGCTTCTGCTGAGCGAGCCGGTGCATCGTGCTCGACGACATGCCCAGTCGCTCGAGCGTGGATGCGGCGGCGATGCCGTGATGACCGGCGAACCAGTCGTCGACAGCGGATTGCCACTGTGCCATGACTTCCTCCAAGGTGGGTGGTTGCTCGTGGGGGAAGTCAGCGGCAACCTACCCCGCTCGACGGGCCTCGCCACGCGGGCCGATGTGTGGGCGCGAAAGCTCCGGTTGATGTCAAGGGGTGTGCGCAAGGAGCTCGGTGAGTTTCTCGGCGGGCTTGAGGAAGCCGAGTGTTTCGCGGGGCCGGTTGTTGAGGCTGTTGGCGATGCGGGCGAGGTCCTCGGCGGTGTGCACGGACAGGTTGGTGCTCTTGGGCATGTACTGGCGCAGCAACCCGTTCGTGTTCTCGTTGCTGCCACGCTGCCAAGGGCTGTGCGGCTCACAGAAGTAGACCTGGACCCCCGTGGCGACAGTGAACTTGGCGTGGTCGGACATCTCTTTGCCCTGATCCCAGGTGATCGAGCGGACCAGCTGAGCGGGCAGCGTGACGATCGCAGCGCGCATCGCCGCGTCAACCTCCTCGGCGCTGCGACCGTCGGGCAAATGGAGCAGCATCACGTAACGGGTCGAGCGTTCCACGAGCGTGCCGACGGCTGACTTGCCGTTCCGACCGATGATCAGATCACCCTCCCAATGGCCCGGCACGGCCCGGTCCTCGACCTCGGCTGGGCGTTCAGAGATCATCACCATGCCCGGGATCTTCCCCTGCCCCGTTGCGACCTTCGGCCGAGGGCGGCGCTGAGCCCGCCCCGAACGCAAGCAACGGGCCAGCTCGCGGCGCAGCTCACCGCGGCCCTGCACGAACAAGGACTGATAGATCGTCTCGTGACTCACCTGCATCATCGGATCGTGCGGGAACTCCAAACGCAACCGTCCCGCGATCTCACGCGGTGACCACAACTCCTCCAACCACTCCGTCACCACCCCCACCAACGGCTGATACTCCAACTTGCACGGCTTCGGTCGCCGAGCCTGCTGCTCGGCACGACGATGCGCCTGCCAAGCCCGATACGCGTCCCGGCCGCCGTTCGCGCTGACCTCCCGCGACACCGTCGACACCGACCGCCCCAACTCGGCAGCAATCACGGTGAACGACTTCCCAGCAGCCACGCCGGCCCGGATCTCCTCCCGCTCGGCCAACGACAACCTCTGCGGCGACGGCACCCAGGTCGTGCGTCGCTCTCGAGCTCGCGCGACCACGTTCACCACACCATGCGCCGAGCAGCCCACCATCCGGGCCACAGCCCGATACGAGTAACCCTGCGCCACTAACCGCCGAGCTTCACGCTCGACCTCGACACTCAACCGCTTGACCATCCCGCAACCCTTCCTCAACAGGCGTTGCAGTGATCCTTAGATTCCGCCCCCAGATCTAGGTCACTCCGCGCCCACGCGCGCGGAACCTCCCAGATTCGGGGGATCTCGCGCCCGACGAGGTGACCCGGCCGGCGGCCGGGCAGGGCGCGCGGTCAGTCCCAGCGGAAGGTGGCGGCGGCGATGGCGGGCATCGCCAGGGCCCAGATGCTCAACACGACCCAGCTGGTGGCGGGCTGCGAGCCCGCGCCGCTGAGCGTCTCGCGCAGCACGTCC
>JANOET010000173.1:0-1655 GCA_031413415.1 Acidimicrobiaceae bacterium | reverse complement strand
CGCGGCCTGGTCCTCGGGTGACAACGACGCCCACATGGTCATCAGGTTGTCGACCTGGTAGATGGCCTCGCACTCGGTGTACAGGCCGTAGAGCAGCACGTACTCGTACGCTCGCTCGATCTCGATCTTCTTCTCCTCCAGCGATGCGGCCCAAGCGGCCTGCTTGCCGCGCAGGGGGAGCGCCTGCAGGACCTTCTCGGTGCGGTCGGCGATGCTCTTCGCTCGCTCGAGTTGCTGCTTCACGCGACCACGCGCCGGGAAGTGCCACTCGGGCACGACGATGGGCTGGCCCTCGTCGTCGTACAACGGGTGCTCGGTGAACCATGCCCGAACGTTGTCGACGAGCACCTTGTACTTCAGCGGGTTGATGCCACCGCTGGCGACCTGAGTGATGGGTGCGGCTCGCTCGGGGCCGAGCGCCGCGACAGCGATGATGGACGAGACGACGATGTCGACAGGGATGACGTCGACCGTTCCTTCGGGTACGCCGGGGAACTCCTTCAGCAGCCCGCGGGCGTAACTGAGAATGACCGGTTCGGCCATGCGGAAGCCGCGGATCCAGCCGGGAAACGGCTCGGCGAGCGCGGACTCGATGATGCTCGGGCGCACGATGCTGACCGGCACCTTGCCCTTCACCTCGGTGACGGCCTGTTCGCCGAGCGCCTTGGTGAACGCGTAGGCGTCAGGCCAGCCGACGCTGGCGGCGCGGGCGCGGCCGGCGTCGACCAGCTGCGCCTTCACCCAGTTGATGCGCAGGTGCTCGGTCTTCGATGCGAGCGCAGGGGCGCCGGCGGCACCGAGCTCCTGGCGGGCTTCGGCGCGGTACTTGGCCAGCTGGTCGGGGTGGCGGCTGGCGGCCTCGGTGTCGCCACGCAGCCGTCGTGTCGCGGCGACTTCCTTGCGCCAGTCGAGGCCGATGTCCCACGGACCCTGGCTGACGAGCATCTCTGGGGCGTTGCCGCGGCGGTTGCCGGCGACGTAGCAGGTGCTGACCGCGACGAGGTGCGGCGTCACGTTCATCGAGTTCAGGGTGTCGGCGATGCGCGACGGGCCGAGCAGGTTGATCTCGACGGCGAGATCGAGGGGGCTGTCGAAGCTGACTGCGGCAGCGGAGTGGATGATCGTGTCGCACGCCGAGAAGATCGCTTTGTCGGTGTCGCTGAGGCCGAGGCCGTCGGTGCTGACGTCGCCGCCGACCGCGAGCACCCGGCGGGCGATCATCTCGTCGAACGTCTCGCCACCCGCATCGACGAGTTCCTGCTTGAGCCGATCGAAGGCGTTGTTCTTGAAGATCTCGCGGCGAGCGCGCTCGGTGGCGTCGTGCCGCTTGCTGGGGCGGATGAGCAGGACGAGCTCGCACCCGGGCGCCGCACGCAGCAGGCGTTCGACGAGTGCGGTGCCGACGAAACCGGTGCTGCCGGTGATGGCGATCCGTTTGCCTGCGAGCTGTTCGGCGATCATGCGACGCCTGTTCTAGCACACTTCTCTACCATGTGGTAGAGAGTCATCCGAATGGCGTCGCGATCATCCACCCGTCTGCGCATCCTCGATGCCGCCACCGACCTGTTCGGCCTGCGCGGGGTCGAGGCCGTCTCGCTCGACGTGATCGCCGGCGAGGTGGGTGTGGCCAAGCAGACGCTGCTGTACTGGTTCCC
>JANOET010000172.1:0-1776 GCA_031413415.1 Acidimicrobiaceae bacterium | reverse complement strand
CACGGCGGCAGAGGTGACCACGACCACGAGCGCGGTGACCACGACCACGAGCGCGGCGACCACGACGACGGCGCCCCGCTCGACGACGACCACGATGCCCCGGACGAGCACGACCGAGGCGGACGACGACGATGACGATCGCGACGACGACCGCAAGGACAAGAAGAAGTGCGATCGCGATCGTCACGACGACCGTGATCGCCGCGGCAAGAACCCCTGCCCGGCGAAGGCCAGGGATCGTGTCGTGACGTCACCGATGGGCTGGACGTGGCGCAGTTTCCGCAACGCGATGCCCTGGTGACACCGCGTTCGGTGAACACCCTCTCAACCACGCCCCCCACCCTGGAGAGTTCTCGATGAATCAGTCCAACCTTCGACGCCGTCGTGTCGTTCGCGACCTCGGCAGAGCCGGGTTCGCGGTGTCCGCCGCGATGCTCGTACTCACCCTCGTCGGCGGCACCGGCGGCCAACGAGTCGTCGATGCCGCCACCGATGGTGGTGCCATCAGTGTGCAGGTGGCGACCGGCCCCTCGGCAGGTCAGCCGCTCACGTCAGGTGGGAGCGCGACCATCATCTCGCTCCGGCCGCCGTCGGGTGCTTCGTGCACCGGCGACTCGGCGAGCGGGAACTACCGCGTGCAGAGTTACATGGTTCCGGCCAGCGTCAGCCCGAACTCGCTGAAGTTCGACGCGGGTGGCCCGACGCCCCAAGGCGTCGGCGCCGCCTATCGCCAACCGTTGTTCACGAACGGCACAGGCTTCATCAACAAGCTGACCGGTGTGGCCACCACAGCGAACGGACCAGGCCTCCTGGTGAACCTGCCGCCAGTCGACTTCGCGCTGTTCGCGCCCGACGGGCGCGACATCGTCACGCCAGGCGCGTACAACCTCGGCTTCGCCTGCACGGTGGGCACGGGCGCCGCACAGGTGCTCGACAAGTTCTGGAACGTCCGGTTCACCTTCGCTGGCGACGCCACCGACGTGCCCGCGTAGATCACATGCACCGTTTCCGCTGCGGCCACCACGTCCTCGCCGACGACCACCGCGGCCGGTGCGACGACCACCACCGCGGCCGGTGCGACGACCACCGCGGCAGCGACCGACACCACGGCAGTGACCGACACGACGGCGGTCACCGACACCAGTGATCCGTTCACGTCGGGCACCGATGTGGATTCCGGCTTCCCCGATCCCGGCACGGATGTCGGCTCCGGTGGCGGCACCCTCGTGTCGACCGGCGCCTCGCCGACCCCGATCATCCTCTGGGGTGTGCTGCTGCTGATCTTCGGTCGCATGGCCATTCTCAGTGCCCGCCCGGTTCGGGTCGTGACCGACGAGACCCGATGACCTCGACGATCGACGAGGACCGCGCCGCCACCGCGACCGTGCCGCCGTTGAGCGGGCGGTTGCAGTTGGTGCGCGCGGTCCTCGTCCTCGTCCTCGTGCTGTCGATCACTCTGATCCTGCAGCTGATCGTCGTCAGCCGGCTGCAGCATCAGGCGGCACAGGGTCGCAAGTTCGACGACTTCCGCAAGGAACTCGCGCTCGGTACGGCGCCCATCGGCCCGACCACCGAGGCCGGCGAGACGTTGCGCGTCGGTACTCCGGTCGCGTACCTCGAGATCCGTGCGCTCGGTCTGACCGAGGTGGTCAGCGAGGGAACGAGTGCAGGCGTCCTCTTCGACGGTGCGGGTCATCGTCGCGACTCGCCGCTTCCCGGCCAGGTGGGGACCAGCGTGGTCTACGGCCGCCGTGCCTCGTTCGGTGGGCCGTTCGG
>JANOET010000171.1:0-7737 GCA_031413415.1 Acidimicrobiaceae bacterium | reverse complement strand
CATGCGGTCGAGGTGGGCGCCGGCGTCGGAGCCACCGATCATGGCGCGCGGGTCGTTCCACAGCTCGGCGCGCATGCGCCACGACTCGGCGTCGTCGTCCTGCGGTGTCGGCCACCACACGGTACGGAGATCGTCGGCGATGGAGATGTCGAGGAAGGTGCCGAAGGACGACGCGCCCCGTTCTGCGGCGATGTCGCGCACCGTGCGCCCCTTCAGGCCGTGGTTGTCCGCGCCGTAGGTGTCGCCCACCACGTAATCGCCCCAGTCGGCAAGGCGGCGGAACACGCCGGCCTCCTGTGCCTTGCTGTTCTCCAGCAGCCGCAGCCGCGTGTCGGGGTCGAGCAGCCGCTCGATGCGCTGCGGCACCGGCACGCCGAGGACGGCCTGCCAACCAGGAAGCAACCACAACCCGCAGAACGTGAGCAGGCTCATGTTCATCGGCACTTGCACGGGCATGGTGAGCGCCACCACACGGCCACCCATCGCCGCCGCCCGGTCGAAGGCCTGCATCTGGCGCGGCACCCGATCGGGCTCGCGGGAATCGACGGTGAGCACGTTCCAGTTCATGGGTCGGTTTGCCGCCGCGCTCATCCTGCCGAGCAGATCGATCTCGTCGTCGCTGAACCGGTCGAGGCAACCGGGCACGATGCCTTCCAGCGTGGTGCCCTCGTGTCGGCCGGTCTCTTCGCACAGAGCGATCAGCTCATCGGGTGTCGCCCAGCGACTGGCCACCGGTTCGCCTTCGCCATCGGAGTGCGAGGTGGAGTTGGTGAACGAGAAGCCCAGCGCGCCCGCAGTGATCGCCGCTGCCAGTTCGGCCTGCATGGCCTGCACCTGGTCCGGTTCGGCGGACTGCCCCACGGCTTCGCCACCCATCACGTAGCGGCGGATGGCGCAATGGCCGACCAGAAAGCCGGCGTTGACCGACACGTTGCCGTCGAGGCGGTCGAGGTAGTCGGCGAACGTCTCCCACGACCAATCGGTGCCGTGCTCGAGCGCTGCCAGCGGCATACCTTCCACCTTGGCCATCATCTTGCGCAGGTAGTCGGCGTCGCCAGGGAGCAGCGGCGCCAGAGTGAACCCGCAGTTTCCGCCGATGACGGTGGTCACGCCGTGCACGCTGGACGGGCTGGCGGTGGGGTCCCACAGCAACTGTGCGTCGTAGTGCGTGTGCGGATCGATGAAGCCCGGTGCAACGTACTTGCCGGTGGCGTCGGTGGTGATGGCTGCGTCGTCGGCGAGCTCGCCGGGCGGCACCACGGCCACGATGCGGCCGCCGTGAATCGCCACGTCCGCGAGCACGCCCGGAGCGCCGCTCCCATCGAACACCGTTCCCCCGGTGATGACCTCGTCGTACATCGAACTCCCCAGCAAAAATCTGACGGACCGTCAGATGTAGCCTAACCAGATGGCCAAGCACTATCGGATGCTCATCGGCGGACAGTGGGTCGACGGCGAGTTGGGCACACAGCCCGTCGTCAATCCTGCAACGGAGCTGGTGGTGGGCCAAGCCCCCCAGGCGTCCGTCGCGCAGGCGGAGGCCGCCGCGCAGGCCGCCCGAGATGCCCTGCCCGGGTGGTGGGCCACTCCCCCTGCCGAGCGTGCCCGGCTGCTGCAGGCGGTGGCCGATCGGCTGCGCGAACGCCAGGCCGATCTGGTACCGCTGATCATCTCCGAGACCGGCGCCACCGCACAGGTGGGCTCGCGCATGCAGGTGCCGGTGGCGATCGAGCGATTCGAACGGTACGCCAAGGGGGCGATGAAGGATCTCTCCCTTCCGCTGGCGCCGTCGCCCACGCCCACCACGCCATTGGCTCCCGGCGGGCTGATCGGGGCGATGGTCAACCGTCAGCCCGTCGGCGTGGTGGCCTGCATCTCGCCGTACAACTTTCCCGTGGTCAACATCGTCGGCAAGATCGCGCCGGCACTCGCCGTGGGCTGCACCGTGGTCATGAAGCCGGCACCTCAGGACCCGCTGGCGGTGCTCGAACTCGCGGAGATCATGCACGAGGTGGGCTTCCCACCAGGGGTGATCAACGTCGTCACCTCCACCGCCGCCGATGTGCCCACCGCACTCACCACCAGCAGCAACGTCGACATGGTCAGCTTCACGGGGTCCACCGCCGTCGGCCAGCGCATCTTCGAGGCCGGCGGGCGCACGATGAAGCGGCTGCTCCTCGAGCTCGGTGGCAAGGGGGCGGCACTGGTGCTCGACGATGCCAACCTCACCACCGCAGTCACCGCTCTGGCCAGCGTGTGGGGCTTTCACTCCGGCCAGATCTGCACTGCGCCCACACGGGCCATCGTGCACCGCAGCCGTTACGACGAGCTGGTCACGGCACTCGCTGCGGCCGCCTCGCGGATGAAGGTCGGCGACCCCACCGCGCTCGACACGGTGGTGGGCCCGGTCATCTCAGCCGCGCAGCGCGACCGCATCAACGGCTACGTGGCTGCCGGTGCCGCCGAGGGCGCCACGGTCGTGGTCGACGGGCGCAACACCGACATGGACCGAGGCTTCTACGTCGGCCCGACCCTGCTCGCCGATTGCACGCCGGGCATGACCCCCGTCCAGGAGGAGATCTTCGGCCCGGTGATCGTGGTCGTGCCGTTCGATGACGACGAGGAAGGCCTGGCAATCGCCAACGGCACCGAGTTCGGCCTGTACGACTACGTCTTCTCGCAGAACACCGAGCGCGCGTTCCACCTCGCCAAACGCATGCGCAGCGGCAACGTGGGCATCAACACGGCGCAGCGCAACCACGACACACCATTCGGCGGCTTCAAGTTGTCCGGGGTTGGCCGCGACGGCGGCGACTTCGGAATGATCGCCTACACCGAGATGCAATCCATCGTCTGGCCCGGCTGACCATGGACATCTCCGCGTTTCGCAGCCCGGTGCGCCTGCTCGAGGGAGTCAAGGTGCTCGACCTCTCCATCCTCGGCCCCGGTGCAGTCGCCGGCTTCCTCGTCGACCTCGGCGCCGACGTCACCAAGGTCGAGGGTCCGACGGGCGACTACGTCCGCCAGATGACGTGGCCGATCATCAACACCGACGACGGCCCGCTGTCGCTCATGCACCTGCACCTCAACCGGGGCAAGCAGTTCGTCACCATCGACCTCAAGACCGACGAGGGTCGCCGCCAACTCGAGTCGATGGTGACCGACTGCGACGTGATCATCGAAGGGATGAGGCCGGGCTTTCTGGACAAGATCGGCTTCGGCTTCGACCGGTTGTGCGAGCTCAACGCGCGCATCGTCGTCTGCTCGATCTCGGGCTACGGCGCCACCGGCCCCTACCGCAACCTGCCCTCGCACGGTGTGGCCTACGACGCATGGGCCGGGGTCGTCGCCCCCGTGGTCGACGACGACGGATTCTGTCGGATCCCGAACCAGGTCAACGTCGGTATCACCGCAGGGCCTGCCTTCGCCGCCCTGGCCATCTGTGCGGCACTCGTGCGAGCACGGTCGACGGGTCAGCCGGCAGCTTTCGAGATCGCCCAGAGCGACGCCGCCGCGTACTTCGATTGGTACCGCATCGAGACCGAGCGGGCCTACACCCGCCCACAGAGCGAGGTCACCGGCAACGCCTCCGACGCGCACGAGCGACGGGCAGCCGGCCTGGGCGGTATGTGGGAAGGGGTGCGCTACCAGTTCTACGAATCACTCGACGGCCACGTCCTGTTCATGGCCAGCGAGCAGGCGTTCTGGCGCAACTTCTGCGACGGCGTCGGCCGCATGGATCTGTTCGACCGCTGGCCCGGGTCGACGTACGCCGACCACGCGCGCGGCAACACCGAGCTGCAGACGGAGCTGCGCGAGATTTTTCGCGGCCGTACCACCGAGCAGTGGTTGGAGTTCGCCGCCGAGCACAACACCACGCTCTCACCGGTCAACACTGCGGCCACGCTGCCCGAGGATGCCCAGTTCCAGCAGCGCTTCACGTGGGTCGGCAGCGACGAGCTGGGCTGCGAGCAACTCGCCTTCCCACTCCACATGACCAGCGACGACTAGTCCCCCCGGTGGGGCGATGTTCCGTCCCCGGAACAGGGCGCCTCGAGGTTGGGCGCGATTCGTCCCAGTAGTGGGAGGGGTCGCACCCAAGAGCGCGGCGTGACCCGGATTTGGGACGTTTCGCGCCCATTGGACGGCGAGCGGCCTCGGGCGGGCCAACTGCCTGTTCGTGCGCGCATCGTCACTGCTTCGGCCCGCCGAAACAGGACACACGCACTAACACCGAGCGAGCACGTCGGTGGCGAACTGCTCGATCGACGGGCGGAACACCTCGGCAGATCGCGTCAGACCGTTCATGTCACCCTTGGAGACGTTCTGGTCGAGCGCCCACGGCATGCACAGCGTGCCGGTGAGACCCATCTCCTCCTCGGCTCGCTTGAACAGGTCTGGTGTGGGCATCGCGTACAGGCCGCACACGATCTCGAACGGATCGCTGTCGCGCCCGTACTCGTGCAAGTAGCCCTTCAACTTTGCGATGAGGGCCGCAGCCTCCTCGAGCGGGTAGGCATTGCCGATCCAGCCGTCGCCCACTTGGGCCGCACGTCGCAGCGCGGCATCGGTGTGGCCACCGATGTAGATCGGGATCGGGGCGGCCGGCGAGGGCTCCATCGTGCACATCGGCACGTCGTAGAACTCTCCGTGGTACTCGACCCATCCCGGCTTCCACAGCTCGCGCAGCACCTGCACCATCTCGGTGAACCGGCGTCCGCGGTTGGTGAAGCTCTGGCCCTGCAGCTCGAACTCCTCGCGCATCCAGCCCGCGCCGGCACCGAGCGCCACGCGGCCCGACGAGATGACCGACGCCGTCGACACCTCCTTGGCCACCTGGAGCACCGGGCGCATCGGCGCGACGTAGATGTTGGTGGTGAAGTGCAGCTGCGTGGTGACCGCCGCCATCGCCCCGATCAGCACCCACGGGTCGGGCCACGCAGTTTCGGGCGTCCACATCGGCCGCCCATCCTCGTGCGGGGAGTACGGGTACTTGCTGGTCAGCTGCTGCGGGAAGACGAGGTGATCGCTCACCATCAGCCCGTGGTACCCGCAGGTGTCGAGCATCTGCGACACCGCGATCAGCTCGCGGGTGTCCATGAACGCCGTTGCGCACCAAAACTTCATGACCGGTTCCTAGCAGAAGTCTGACGGTCCATCAGATGGCGGGAAGGGGGTGTGGGTGGGCCGTGGGTTGCAGCAGGGCATCGGTACCTCCGTCGGCGAACACCACCTGGCCGACCACCAGGCTCGACGCCGGCGAGGCGAGGAACGCGATCACCGCCGCCACTTCGTCGGCGCGGCCCCAGCGACCGAGCGGGATCGGGATGGCGGCGAGCGCGTCACTCACACCAGGCACGTCGAGCAGCGGCCGGGTCATGCCGGTGTCGATCACACCCGGAGCGACACCGTTCACCCGAATGCCGTCGGCCATCCACGACGCCGCCGAACAGCGGACCCAATACGCGATCGCCAACTTCCCGGCCGGGTACGCGAGCCAACCCTTCGACGCGAAGTGCGCCACCGCAGCCTCCTCGTCGTCGTCGAGGTAGATCTGCGCGTCGGTGGGCAGCAGCCCGGGCGTCATCGTGGTCGAGTTCGAGGAGATCATCACCAGTGTCGACGCACCGCCGGCGACAAGCGCGCTGCGCAGTCCCCGTACCAGTGCCATGGTGCCGAAGTAGTTGAGACGCACCGTGAGCTCTGCAGAGGCCAGCCCGCCGACACCCGCACAGGGGACCAGTACGTCGAGGGTGCCACCCGTGGCCGACAACACGCCGTCGATCGCAGCCTGTCGTCCATCGACCGTGGACAGGTCGGCGATCACCTCGGCGTCGTGGAGATCGACGCCGATGACCCGATGGCCCGCTCGTTCGAACGCTGCTCTCGTGGCCGCACCGATTCCCGATGCAGCACCGGTGACGCAGGCAACACCCATGGCGATACTCCTGATCGTGAGGCGGGACGTGCGGCAAGTGTTGCCCGTCACGCACCGTTCGGTGGACGACCCGCAGATCTGACACACTTTCAGAAACCATCCCCAGCTGGAGATCCCACCCACATGCACATCGGCGACTCGCCCACAGAGGCAGAGTTTCGGACGACCGCCAACGCCTGGCTGAGCACCCATGCGTCGCCACGGGCGGCGACGCAGACGATGCACTACGACGACCTGGGCGCCCACGTGGCCGAGTGCCGGAAGTGGCAGCAGGTGTTGCACAGCGGTGGCTGGGCCGGCATCACCTGGCCCACTGCCTTCGGTGGGCGCGGTGCGTCAGCGATCGAGGGTGCGATCTTCGGCGAGGAGCAGGGTCGCTTCGCGGTCGCAACCGGCGCATTCGCGGTCGCCACCGGCATGGTCGGCCCCACGCTCATGGCGCACGGCTCACCGGATCAACAGCGTCAGTTCCTGGAACCCATCCTGCGCGGCGAACACGTCTGGTGCCAGTTGTTCTCCGAGCCGGGAGCGGGCAGCGACCTGGCCTCGCTGGCGACTCGTGCCGTACGCGACGGCGATGAATGGGTCGTCACCGGGCAGAAGGTGTGGACCTCACTGGCCCAGTTCTCGGACCATGCGATCCTGCTGGCCCGTACCGACCCCGACGTGCCCAAGCATCGCGGCATCACGTACTTCGTCGTCGACATGCGCAGCCCCGGCATCGAGGTGCGGCCGCTGCGTCAGATCACCGGCACCGCCCATTTCAACGAGGTGTTCCTGACCGATGTGCGCATCCCGCACTCCAATGTGATCGGCGAGGTGGGCAACGGGTGGAAGGTGGCCCACACCACCCTCACGTCGGAACGGTCGTTCATCGGCGGCGGCGGTGGCGCCTGGAACGTGGAAGGGCTGCTCACCCTCGCTCGCGACGCCGGTGTGGCCGACGAGCCACCGATGCGCCAAGCATTGATGCGGGCGTATTGCCGAGCCGCAACGCTCACCTACCTCGGCTATCGCATGCGCACTGCCCTGTCGCAGAAGCGGATGCCCGGCCCGGAGATGTTCATCATGAAGCTGGCCTACGCCCGCCACTGGGCGGCAACGACCGACACCGCCATGGCAGTGATGGGCGCCGGCGGCATGCTCACCGATCGCCACGACAGTGCGTGGGGTCAGTACTTCCTCGGTCAATACGCGATTCGTCTCGGTGGCGGCACCGATGAGGTGCAGGCCAACATCATCGGCGAGCAGGGCCTCGGTCTGCCCCGCGAACCGAGCATCGATCGCGACACGCCGTGGAAGGATCTGGTTCGCTCATGACCGTCGCTTCCGAACTCACCGATGCCGAGTTCCTCGCCGCGCTGCAGGGGTTCGTCGGCCTCGAGATCGGCGTGCCCACACCTGCGCCCGACGAAGTGAACGTGCCGATGATCCGTCACTGGTGTGAGGCCATCGGCGACGAGAACCCGGTGTACCTCCACGCCGACGCGGCCGCCGCGTCGGTGCACGGGCAACTCGTTGCGCCACCCACGATGCTGCAGGCGTGGGTGATGAACGGCATCCATGGCCCCAGCCGCGACCCCGACAGCCCGTACGAGCAGATGAACCAACTGCTGTTCTCGCGCGGGTTCACCAGTGTGGTGGCCACCAACAGCGAGCAGACCTACGACCGCTACCTGCACCCCGGCGATCGTCTCACCATGCGGACGTTGATCGATTCGATCAGCAGATCATTACAAAGCTTAAAAAGTAGTTTTTGGTACAGACATCCTGCTGATGATGACAACAATTTACCAATG
>JANOET010000170.1:0-2188 GCA_031413415.1 Acidimicrobiaceae bacterium | reverse complement strand
GTTGGCCGTCGGCTTCTGCTTCACCGACGGGTTGCTCGCCGGTGCACCCGTGGTCGGTGTGCGCTATTGCGCCGACGGTTCGGCGGTGGGCAGCGAGTTCAACGTGGTGACGGTCGAGACCGGCGGTCGTGCCCCGCTACCGCGCCCTCGGTTGGGCAACACGACGTCGAGCTGCGGCCTCTGCGGCAACGACGCGATCGACGAGCTCTGCGAGTGGCTGTCGCCGTTGCCGACCACCGACCCCATCGCGGTCGACGTGCTGCAGCGCATCCCCGATGCCGTGCGCGACACGCAGGGGCTGTTCGACAGCACGGGCGCCGTGCACGCTGCGGCGGCGTTCACGCCGGCCGGCGAGGTGCTGATGACGCGCGAGGACGTCGGCCGACACAACGCTGTCGACAAGGTGATCGGTCGCCTGCTGCTCGACGGGCAGTTACCGGCCAACGGGCTCGGCCTGTTCGTCAGCGGGCGCGCCAGCTTCGAGCTGGTGCAGAAGGCCTGGGCGGCCGGCTTCTCGACCCTCGTGGCGGTCAGCGCGCCGACGGCGCTGGCGGTGCACACCGCCCGTCGCGCCGGCCTGGTGCTGGCTGGCTTCGTGCGCGCCGACCGGGTGAACATCTACTCGCCCGAGCGTCCCATCACGTAGTGGTGGGTGGGCGGTGCGTGAATGGCCCAACGCGGGTCGCGGGCGTAGCCTGACGGCATGAGCGATCCGATCAGTCCTGCCGTCGGCCGTGCGGTCCTGCACCTGTTCTGCAAGCCGACGCCGCTGTTCGACGGCGAGGCCGTCGTCGCCGCAGTGAAGGCGGCCGAGGCCGCAGGGGGGCAGGTCGTCACAGTGGCCACGTTGGGGCACAAGTGCGATGTCGCGGTCATGGCGATGCACGACGACTGGCGGGCGCTGCGCTCGTTGCAGTCGGGTCTGCAGCGTGCCGGCCTCGAGGTGGTCGACAGCTACGTCAGCATGACCGAGGTGTCCGAGTACGCGGCCGGCATGCCCGAAGAGCACCTCAAGGCCCGGCTGTACCCCGACCTCCCGCCGAAGGCGGTGCACATGCCGGCGTGGTGCTTCTATCCGATGTCGAAGAAGCGCGAGACCGACGCGAACTGGTTCACACTGCCGTTCGAGGCCCGTAAGGCGCTGATGCACGAACACGGCACGAGCGGCCGCAAGTACGCCGGCCGCATCGTGCAGTACATCACCGGCTCGGCCGGCGTCGACGACTTCGAGTGGGGCGTCACGTTGTTCGCGGTGACACCCGACGTCTTGAAGGAAGTCGTGTACACGATGCGTTTCGACCAGGCGTCGGCCGTGTACGGCGAGTTCGGTGCGTTCTACACGGGTTACGTCGTCCCGGTGGAAGAACTCGTCGACACGCTCTGACCTGCGTTGCCGCGCAGGGCGGTCACGGCGTTCCGGCGACGATCGGCGAGATGACAATGTCGCGACCTGTGTCGGCGTCGAACGTGAAGATGTCGAACTGCGCGCCCGTGGTGCGCCCGGCCGCGTCGACGCTGAGGAACAGTCCCGGCCCGTCGTAGTCGACGTTACGCCGCTCTTGGACCACAGGCAGACAGGTGCTGAAGCTGATGCACCGGGTGCCGGTGCTGCTCAGCGCGGGCAGCGCGGCTGCGATGGCGCGGGCGTCGTCGCTACCCGTGGTGATCGAGCTGAGCGCGATGAGGGTGAGGCAGTCGTAGACGTTCGTCGCGTACAGCCCGGTGGCCGACGAATCGGCTTCGACGAGTGCGGTGGCGAACGTGCCGGGCGGGGGCAGTGCGGCGGGCGCAACCCCGAAGAATCGTGTGTTCACGAGATCGGGGAGGAACGGGGTGGCGTTGGCGTCGGGGCGGCGGAGGGCGTCGTTGGTGACGAACGTCGGTCTGGCCGCGCTGGCCTCCTCGATGGCGCTGATGATGGCCGGCCCTGTGACGTCGTCGGCGATCACCACCACGGCATCGGGAGTGGCGTCGACGACTCGCTGCACCGTGGCGGGCGGTGGCACCTTGTCGGCGGGGAACGGCACGGCCGCGAGGATCTGCGGAGTGTTGCCGATCGCTGCCTGCACTGCGGCGGCGAGCGGGCGCCCGTACGCATCGTCGAGGAAAACGATGACGGCGTCGTTGCCGCCGGTGTCGCTGACGACCTGGGCGATGGCCTGGGCCTGCAGAGAATCGCTGGCGATGG
>JANOET010000169.1:0-10370 GCA_031413415.1 Acidimicrobiaceae bacterium | reverse complement strand
GTCGTGCCCGGTCGATTCGAACCCGTACGCGCTGGCCAGCCGTTCGACGTCATCGTCGACTTCGCGCACACGCCGGATGGGCTTCGCGAGGCGCTCGTCGCGGCGCGCTCCGCCGCTCGAGGTGGGCGGGTGATCGTGGTGTTCGGCTGCGGTGGCGACCGCGACCGCGAGAAGCGTCCCGAGATGGGAGCCGTCGCAGGTCAGTTGGCGGATCAGGTGGTGGTGACGTCGGACAATCCGCGTTCCGAGGACCCCCTCGTGATCATCAATGCCATCATCAAGGGGGTACCCGGCGACTACCGTGATCGCATTGTGAGTGAGCCCGACCGACGCCGAGCCTTCGCTGCGGCGTTCCAGGTCGCCTTGCCCGGCGATCTCGTCCTCATCGCCGGCAAGGGCCACGAGACCACACAGACCGTCGGTTCGCAGGTCGTTCCGTTCGACGATCGCGCCGTGGCGCGCGAACTGCTGGAGGCAGCGCAGTGATCGCCGTCATGATCGCTGGGGCCACCGCCATGTTGGCGGCCCTGTTCGGTACCAAGTTCCTCATCAAGTTCTTCCGCAAGGTGGGAGCCGGTCAGCCGATCCTTGGCAAGGAGGATCTCGGCCCCGAGCACCACATGCCCAAGCAGGGCACGCCCACCATGGGCGGCATCGCCATCATCATCGCCGCGATGATCGGTTGGTTGGTGGCGCACCTTCGTCCGGGCATCGCCTTCTCGGACCAGGCGATGATCATGTGGGTCGGCGTCATCGTGATGGGCGCGATGGGTTTCCTCGACGACTTCATCAAGGTCCGCAAGCGGCACAACCGCGGCATCTTCTGGAAGAAGAAGAGCTACATCACGTTCGGTCTGTCAGTGGGCATCGCCTGGTGGCTCGTCGCTGCGACCGGCGTCAGTGAGACCATCTCGTTCACGCGTGCGAACTTCCCCGGCTGGCACGTGCCGTGGCCACTGTTCGTGCTGTTCGTGGCGATCATCATCTGGAGCACGGCGAACGCGGTGAACGTCACCGACGGGCTCGACGGCCTCGCCGGTGGTTCGGCCGGAATGGGCTTCCTTGCCTTCACGATCATCGCCTACTGGGCCTTCCGTAACCCGTCGGTGTACGGCGACGTGGTGAACCCGCTCGACCTCGCCGTGTTCGCCGCCGCATTCGCGGGAGCGTGCGGTGGCTTCCTCTGGTACAACGCGGCCCCGGCCCGTATCTTCATGGGCGACGTCGGTGCGTTGGCGCTGGGCACGGCCATGGGTCTGCTCGCCGTCACCTCGAACACGCAGTTGCTGCTCGTGCTCATCTGCGCCATCAACGTGATGGAAGCGGGCTCGGTGGCGGTGCAGATGGTCGTGTTCAAGGCCTCGGGCCGCAAGAAGCGTCTGTTCCGCATGTCGCCGATTCACCACCACTTCGAACTCGTCGGGTGGCCCGAGACCACCGTCATCATCCGCTTCTGGCTGATCTCCGGCATCTTCGTGGCGAGTGCGCTCGGCATCTTCATCGCCGACTTCACCCGCATCGCGGACGGCTTGCCGTGACCCGCACCGCGCTCGTGCACGGCATTGCGCTGAGCGGCGATGCGCTGGCCGCACAGCTCGTGCGCCGAGGTTGGCGAGTGCTCGTGGCCGACGACGCTCCCACCGACGACAAGCGCGCCCTCGCGGCGCGCCTGGGCGCCATGCTGGTCGAGCGACCCGACAGCGCCACCGTTGCGGCGCTGTTGGCCGAGGCCGACATCGTCTGCCCTGCGCCGGGCGTGTCCGAGACACATCCGTTGGTCGAGGCGGCCATCGCCGCCGGTGTGCCGTTGAAGACCGAGATCGATCTCGCCTACGAGTGGGAGCAGGAACGCGCCGCCGGGCCCCGACCCATGCTCGCGGTCACGGGCACCGACGGCAAGACCACCACCACGCTGCTCACTGCGCACATGCTCGAGGCCGCAGGTCTGCGCGCTGCTGCGGTCGGCAACACCGAGGTGCCGCTTGCGGCGGCGCTCGACGACGACGTCGACGTGTTCGCGGTCGAGTGCAGCAGCTTCCGGCTCAACTGGCTCGATTCGTTCCGTGCCGAGGCATCGGTGTGGTTGAACCTCGCCCCCGATCACCAGAACTGGCACCGGTCGATGCAGTCCTACGAGGCGGCCAAGGCGCGCATCTGGGCGAACCGCCGACCCACCGACGTCGCCATCGGCTACGCCGCCGATCCGGCGGTCATGCGAAACCTCGCTGCGGCTGGCGGCATCACGCGCACGTTCGCCGCGACGGGCGCCGATTACCACCTCGCCGACGGTTGGCTCTGCGGCCCGTCCGGACGCATCGCTCCGGTCGACGAGATGACCCGACGGCTCCCTCACGACATCACCAACGCGCTCGCTGCCGCGGCGCTGGTCCTCGAGTCGGGGCTGGCCGACCCTGCACAGGTGCGCGAGGCGCTCGGCACGTTCCGGCATCCGCCACACCGCATCGAGCCGCTCGGTTCGCTCGGCGGCGTCGAGTGGTTCAACGACTCGAAGGCCACCAGCCCGCACGCTGCGCTCGCCGCCATTCGCGGTTTCGAACGCATCGTGCTCCTCGCGGGCGGCCGAAACAAGGGTCTCGACCTGACGTCGCTCGCCACCGAGGCAGGTCGCATCAAGGCCGTCGTCGGCCTCGGCGAGGCCGGCCCGGAGGTGATCGCCGCGTTCGCGGATCGTCGTCCGACGGCGCTGGCCGACTCGATGGCCGAGGCGGTGCGCCTCGCCGCCGAATTCGCCGAGCCGGGCGACGTCGTCCTGCTGTCGCCCGCGTGCGCCAGCTTCGACTGGTACCCGGGTGGCGGATATCCGGCCCGCGGTGACGACTACAAGCGGCTCGTCCGCGAGCTCGCGACCCGACTGGAGACCGCATGACCGTGTCGTCCTCGCTCATCGGCGACCGTCGCCGCGCGGCGTTGGCGCGCGCCGACGCCATGCGTCGCCACCCGACGCGCCAGGACACGCGACGCACGCCGCCGCCACCTCCGCCCACCGCGTTCTACATCATCGCCGTCGTCGCCGCAGTGCTCACGATGCTCGGTCTGGTGATGGTGCTCTCGGCCACGTCGATCAGCCAGTTCCACAGGGGCAACTCGCCGTGGCGCCTGTTCAACCGGCAGCTGTTCTGGGCGGTGCTCGGTGCCGTCGGCCTGTGGATGGCCATGCGAGTGCCCACCCGGCGTTGGCGGCCGTTCGTGCTGCCGGGGTTCTTGGTGGCGTGCGGGCTCATGGTCCTGCCGTTCCTGCCCGGCATCGGCGATCGGGTCAACGACGCCAGCTCGTGGGTGGTCATCGGCCCGATCAACTTCCAGCCGAGTGAGTTCCTGAAGCTGGCGCTGCTGGTCGCGGTCGCGAACCTCCTCGCCAACCGCAGCGACGAGATGCACGACATCACCCGCACGCTCGTCCCGGCGCTGGGGTTGGCGGCGCTCGCCTGCCTGCTGTGCCTGGCCCAGGGCGACCTCGGCTCGGCCATCGTGCTCGCGTCCATCGTGTTTTTCGTGGCGTTCATCGCCGGGGCACCGCTGCTGCCCATGACGATCACCGGGATGCTGGGGATGGCCATCGGTAGCGCCTTCGTCGTGTCCAGCCCTCGCCGCGAGGCTCGCTTCACCGCGTTCTTGGACATCGCCGCGCACAAGGACCACCTCAGCTACCAGACCTGGCAGGCGATGATCGCCATGGCACAGGGCGGCGTCACCGGCGCCGGTGTGGGTCGTGGCGAGAACAAGCTGGGCGAGTTCCTGCCCTTGGCGCACAGCGACTTCATCTTCGCGGTCGTCGCCGAAGAGTTGGGGATGATCGGCGTCGTCGCCGTCCTCGGTGGCTTCCTCGTGCTCGCATACGCAGGGGTGCAGGTGGCGCTGGCCACAGCGGACCGCTTCCACAGTCTGCTCGCCGGGGGCATCGTCGGTTGGTTCGTCGTGCAGGCCATCATCAACGTCGGTGGTGTGACTGGGATGATGCCCGTCACCGGTCTCACGTTGCCGTTCTTCTCGGCGGGCGGGAGTTCGTTGTTCGTCACGCTGGTTGCCACGGGCCTGCTGTTGAACGTGGCCCGCAACGTCCGATGAGTGCGTACGCAGTGGTCACCGGGGGCGGCACTTCGGGACACGTCCTGCCGGCCCTTGCCATCGCCGACGCGCTGGTGGCCGCGGGCCATCCTCGCGACCAGATCCACTACGTCGGCACCCGACGCGGTGTCGAGACTCGACTCGCCCCCGAGAGCGGCTATCCGCACACCTTGCTCGATGTGGTCGGTCTGCAGCGCAGCCTCAGCACTCGCAACTTCGCCGTGGCGCCGAAGCTGCGTCGTTCCACCCACGACGCCGAGGTGTTGCTGCGCGACCTGCAGCCGAAGGTGGTCGTCAACGTCGGCGGCTACGGCAGCTTCCCGGCCACATGGGCGGCCCGTCGGCTGGGCATTCCCTACGTCGTGGTCTCGTACGACCGTCGCCCCGGACTGGTCTCGAAGCTGCTCGCCCCCAAGGCAGCCGCGGTGGCGGTGGCGTTCGAGGGCTCGACGCTGCCGCATGCCGAGCTCACCGGTGCACCGGTTCGTCAGGCCATCGTTGCGCTCGACCGCGATGCGGAGCGTGCCGCAGCGCGGGCCGCGCTCGACCTGCCCGACGACCGATTCGTCGTTGCGGTGATGTGCGGTTCGCAGGGCGCGGCCACGGTCAACGCCGTCGTCGCGCAGGCAATCGAACGTCTCGCCGACCGCACCGACCTGGCCGTGCACCACGTCGTCGGTGACCGCTTTCTCGCAGGGGCCGCGCCCGCTCGCGACGGCGCAGCGGGCATCCTGTACCGCGTGATCGGGTACGAGGACCGCATGCCGAAACTCTACGCAGCCGCCGACCTGCTGGTCACTCGTGGTGGCGCAGGCACCATCGCCGAGCTGGCCACCGTGGGCGCCCCCGCCATCGTGGTGCCGTGGCCCGACGCCGCCGAGAACCATCAGGTGGACAACGCGAAGGTGTTGTCCGACCAGGGTGCGGCGCTGCTCGTCGAGCAGGCCGACCTCACCGTCGACCGGTTGGTCGCCGAGATCGAAGGGTTCATGGCCGACCGCGGTCGCCGACCGCGGTCGCCTGGCCGTGATGGCCCATCGGGCTCGTGAGGCCGGCGCCGTCCACCGCAGCGGTGCGCTCGTCGCGCTCGTCGAACGGGTGGCGGAGCAGGGGAGGGGCGCATGAGGCCCGAGGCCCCGCTCGACCTGTCGTCGCCCGGCAAGTACCACGTCGTCGGCGTCGGCGGCCCGGGCATGAGCGCCATCGCCATCGTCCTGGCCGAGATGGGTCACGACGTCAGCGGGAGCGACATCCGTGAGCGCAGTGTGCTCGACCGGGTCCGCGCCGCCGGTGTCCGTGTGACCGTGGGTCACGATCGTTCGCTGGTCCACGATCGCGACGCCATCACGTACTCGACCGCCGTTCCTGCCCGCAACATCGAGCTCGACGAGGCCGCGAAGTCGGGGGTCACGTCGATGCACCGCTCGGGCATGTTGGCGAGCATCTGCGACCAGGCCAAGTCGTTGGCGGTCGCGGGCACCCACGGAAAGACGTCGACGACGTCGATGCTCATGCTCATCCTCTCGCAGGCCGGTCTTCGGCCGAACTTCGTCATCGGTGGCGACGTCACCGACATGGGCACGGGGGCGCAGTGGACGGGTGGCGAATGGTTGGTGGTCGAGGCCGACGAGAGCGACGGTACGCACCTCGAACTGCCGCTGTACGGCACCATCCTGACCAACGTCGAGATCGACCATCTCGACCACTACGGCACGTATCAGGCGATCATCGACGGTTTCGACCGCTACCTCGGTCAGGTCGCGGGTCCGAAGGTGCTGTGTCTCGACGACCCGCAGTGTGCCGAGCTCGCCGCCGCGCACGGTGCGATCACCTATGGCACCTCGCCCGATGCGGACTTCGTCGCCACCGACATCCGGCCGAGCCATGGGTCGTTCACGTTCGACGTGGTCCACCACGGCACCGTGCTGGGCACGGTGTCGCTGCCGCTGCGTGGCATCCACAACGTCCGCAATGCCACCGCCGCATTGGCGATGGCACTCACCATCGGTGTGTCGTTCGACATCGCCGCGGCGGCGTTGTCGAAGTTCGGCGGCGTGGCTCGCCGCTTCGACATCAGGGCCGTCGACGGTGGTGCGACGCTCGTCGACGACTACGCGCACCTGCCGAACGAGATCGCGGCCGTCCTCGCTGCGGCGAAGGGCAGCGACGACGGCTGGCGGCGCGTGGTGGCGGTGTTCCAGCCCAACCGCTTCAACCGGATGGCCGTCATGTGGCAGGAATACTGCGACGCGTTCGTCGACGCGGATCTGGTGGTGCTCACCGACATCTTCCCGTCGGGGACGACCCCCATCCCGGGTGTCACGGGCAAGCTCGTCGTCAACGCCGTGCTCGATGCCCACCCGGAAACTCCGTTGGTCTGGCTGCCCAGGCGCGCCGATCTCGTCGACCATCTCGCGCGTCGCCTTCGCGATGGCGACGTGTGCATCTCGATGGGGTGTGGCGACATCGCGACCTTGCCCGACGAGGTGCAGACGCGGCGGGCCGAGCTGCGCATGGAACAACGGCAGCGTTCGACGTGAGCCTGTCCGACTGGCAGCAGATGGTCTTGGCGCGCCTGAAGGGCTTCGCCGAGGCCGATGTCGCGCTCGCGCCGCACACCACGTACAAGCTGGGCGGTCCGGCGTTGGTGTTCGCCACACCGCGTACGGTCGACGAGTTGCACGCCGTCGCCGGCGCGTTGCTCGAGACGTCGCTGCCGGTGCTCGTCGTGGGCCGTGGCTCGAACCTGCTCGTTGCCGACGCGGGTTTCCCGGGTGTGGTCGTCTCGCTCGCCGATCTCGCCGATCTCGCCGACGAGGTCGAGGTGCACGGTGTGAGGGTGAATGGCGTCGAGGTGCGCACCGGTGCTGCCGTGGCGCTCCCGGTGCTGGCGCGACGTACCGCCGCGGCTGGTCTCACCGGGTTCGAGTGGGCCGTCGGCGTGCCCGGTTCGGTTGGCGGTGCGGTGCGAATGAACGCCGGCGGTCACGGCAGCGACATGGCGGCCTCGCTGCGCGATGTCCAGGTGCTCGACCTGCACACCGGGCGGTCCGGACGGGTGGCCGCCGCCGAGCTGCACCTTCGCTTCCGGGGCTCCGACATCGCCGACCATCAGGTGGTGCTCGATGCCACCCTGCAGTTGACCGAGGGCGACGCGGCTCGGGCCGAGGCGACGGTGGCCGACATCGTGCGCTGGCGACGAGAGCACCAACCGGGCGGACAGAACGCCGGCTCGGTGTTCGTCAACCCGGTGCCCGGCGAACTGGCTGCCGCGCAGCTCATCGACGGGCTGGGCCTCAAGGGTTTTCGTCTCGGAGGCGCGTGCGTCAGCGAGAAGCACGCCAACTTCGTCCAGGCCGAGCACGGCGCCACGGCCGCCGATGTGCGTGCAGTCATCGAGCACGTGCGGACCACCGTGTTCGAGAAGACGGGCTTTCTGCTCCGCAGTGAGGTACGACTGGTGGGGTTCCCCGACGTCGAGGCAGATCACCGGGAAGGAGTGGCACTGTGAGCGACAAGTCCGACGCGTCCGATCGGTCCCTGCGTCACCACGGCCACGATGCCGAGCATGTGCCCGATGTCGTCCTCGACGAGTTGATGTCGGCGTTCTCGAAGGAGGACGTCCCGCCCGAGAAGGGGTACGACTTCGACGATCCGTCCATCGACCGCTTGCTCGGCATCACCGACCAACCCGAACGCGATCTCGATCTGCCCGACGACCTGACCGACGACCCCAGCCTCATCGTCATCGACGACGACGAGATCGACATCGAACCCGACACCGAACCCGACACCGAGCCGGACCCCGTGCCGGAGAGCGTGCCGGACCCCGTGAACCCGCCGGAGAGCGAAGCGCCACGCAAGACCATCGTCATCGAGCACGAAGAGGTGCCCGACACGGTGTATCTCGACGCGGATCCTCCCGAGCTGGGCGAAGCGCGTTCGACGGTGGTCATCGGCGACCTCGACGACGGCAGCCCCGCCGTCCAGCAGGTGCAGGGTGCAGGCAGCGCCGGCATGGACCCGCGCATTCGTGCCCGCCGGATCGCCAACCGACGGGCCGAGAGCCGTCGCCGCCTGGTGTGGGCCGGGGTCTTCAGCGCCGTCGTGCTGCTCGTCGTCGCCGCCATCGCCATCGTCGCGTCGCCCATCTTCGACGTGCGCGAGGTGAACGTGCAGGGTGCGATCTACACCGATCCCGAGGTGGTGCAGGAGGTCGTCGACTCCATGCAGGGAGAACCGGTGCTGCTCGTCGACACTGGCGCGGCTGAGGCGACCCTCGAGGCCGTGCCGTGGGTCGAGCGGGCCCGGGTCACCACCGACTTCCCCCACACCGTCTTCGTCGACATCCGCGAGCGCAAGCCGGTGGCGACCTTTCAGGGAGGCGACGGCGAGTACCGCGTCATCGACGTGCAGGGCCGCGTGCTCGACGTCATCGAGGGGCAACCCATCGCCTACATCCTGATCGTGGGCGACAACCCCGACACCGAACGCGGCCAGTTCGCGGGAGCGCCCTACGCCAGCGCCGGCCAGCTGGTGCTGGCGCTGCCGCCCGACATCCGCTCCATCACCAACTCGGTCGGCATCGACTCGGCGACGGGCAACCTCTCGATCGTGCTCGCAAGTCCCGACGACGACGATGACGCCGACATCGAGGTGTACCTGGGCGACGGCGCCGACCTCGACGACAAGCTCGCCCGGTTGCTGCACCAGGTGCGCAACGGCGCCGGGCTCGAGGGTGTGTGCAGCCTCGATGTGTCGACTCCCGAGCTCGGCCAGGTCCCCGGGTGCTGAGACCGCCCGACACCTTCCCCATCACCCGTTCCGATGGCGCAGGCGGCTACGCTCCCACATCAACCAGCAGGTAGGGCAGTGCAGACACACCGTTTTCCACAACATTCTCATCGGAGGTGCCGCTGATGGCCGCCGCTCCCCAGAACTATCTCGCCGTCATCAAGGTGATCGGTGTGGGTGGTGGCGGCGTCAACGCCGTCAACCGCATGATCGACGCCGGTCTGAAGGGCGTCGAGTTCATCGCCGTCAACACCGACGCGCAGGCGTTGCTCATGAGTGATGCCGACGTGAAGCTCGACATCGGTCGCGACCTCACACGAGGTCTTGGCGCCGGCAGCGACCCCGACGTCGGTCGCAACGCGGCCGAGACCCACCGCGACGAGATCGAAGAGATGATCAAGGGCGCCGACATGGTGTTCATCACCGCCGGTGAGGGCGGTGGCACCGGTACCGGTGCGGCACCGATCATCGCCGAGGTGGCGCGCACCATGAACGCGCTCACCATCGGTGTGGTCACGCGTCCGTTCAGTTTCGAGGGCCGCCGTCGTGCGGTGCAGGCCGACACCGGCGTGCAGCGCCTGAAGGAGAAGGTCGACACGCTCATCGTCATCCCGAACGACCGCTTGCTGACGGTCGCCAACGAGAAAACCAGCGTGCTCAACGCGTTCAAGATGGCCGACGAGGTGCTCCTCCAGGGAGTGTCCGGCATCACCAACCTCATCACCACGCCCGGTCTCATCAACACCGACTTCGCCGACGTGAAGATGATCCTGTCCAGCGCCGGTTCGGCGCTCATGGGCATCGGTCAGGCCAGCGGCGAGAACCGTGCGGTCACTGCGGCGAAGGCCGCCATCAGCAGCCCATTGCTCGAGGCCGCCATCGACGGCGCCCGCGGCATCCTGCTGAACATCACCGGTCCGTCCAGCATGGGTCTGTTCGAGATGAACGCTGCGGCCGAGATCATCCACGGTGTGGCGCACCAGGACGCGAACATCATCTTCGGTACCGTCATCGACGACGAGATGGGCGACGAGGTCAAGGTCACCGTCATCGCGGCCGGCTTCGATCGCTGGGACAGCGGTGCTGGTCAGGGCAACGCCACTCGCCCCATCGTGAAGGCGGTGCCCGATGCCAAGCCGGCGTCGTCGCTGAAGGACCTCTTCGACGACGAGCAGGACGACCCGCTCGACGACGGCGACGACGACTTCGACGTGCCGTCGTTCCTCAAGTGACCCGCCGGGACGGCTGAGCTGCGTCTGCACTGCGGCGACTTCGTCGCCCATGTGCGCACCAGCACGGTCGCCGATGGCGACTTCCATCTCGACACCATCGCTCGGCAGGTGCTGCACCATCGGCGCTCGGCGTTCATGCCCGGCCCGTGGACCCAACTCGACGAGGTGCACGGCAGCGACGTGCTCGTGGTCGCCGAACCGAGCCAACGCCCCGGTCGTTTAACAATGCGGAGTAGTCGTACTCGCGTCCATCAGCAG
>JANOET010000168.1:0-2554 GCA_031413415.1 Acidimicrobiaceae bacterium | reverse complement strand
ATCGCCGAGCACGGACTGCGGGAGCTCGAGGTAGTACAGGTGCACAGCAGGATCCAGGACGACGTCGCTGAGGTCGAGGCTCTTGCGCACCACCGGTCGGTGCACCTGGCTCTCGGGCGGCACGTCGAGCACCACGTCGTCGATGATGGACGCGCAGCACCCGAGGCGTCGATCGGGCTTCATGCCGCGACGTTGCTCGAACGCATCCTCGGTGTCGCCCCAGGGGCTCAGTGATTCGGCGGAGTTCTCGATTGCCCACTTCGAGTACGTGCCGGGCGAGAACGTGATCTGGCAGCGTCCACAGATGCCGCGCCCGCCGCACACCGAATCCAGATCGACGCCGAAGGCGCGCGCCGCTTGCAGCACAGAGGTGCCGGGCGCGACCTCGCCAGCGAGGCCGGAAGGGGTGAAGACGACGCGGGGCATGCAGTCCTACTCGGCCCGACGGGCTCGGCGGCCACCACCGACGCGACCGTCGCGGGCGCCGCCGGCGGCATCGGGGTCTCGGTTCGCCCGGATCCAGGCCATGCAATCGAGGTCGTTGCCGGCCAGCACGTCGGCCGCCATGACCATGGCCTTCACGTCGGGGTGGAGCGGGTTCATGATCGCCGAGGTCATGCCGTTCGAGATGGCCATGGCCAGGAACGTGCCCGTGATGTTGTTGCGGGCCGGGAGGCCGAAGCTGACGTTGCTCGCGCCGCAGGTGGTGTTGACCTTCAGCTCGGTGACGAGGCGACGCAGCAGCGCGAACACCTGACGGCCGGCAGTGCCCATCGCGCCGATCGGCATGACCAGCGGGTCGACGACGATGTCGGAGGCCGGGATGCCGTAGTCGGCGGCGCGGTTGACGATCTTGCGGGCGACCTCGAACCGGACGTTGGGGTCGGTACTGATGCCGGTCTCGTCGTTGCTGATGGCAACCACTGCGGCGCCGTACTTGGCGACGAGCGGCAGCACCCGCTCCATCTGCTCGTCCTCGCCGGTGACCGAGTTGACGAGTGCCTTGCCCTTGTAGACCGCGAGGCCGGCCTCGAGCGCCTCGATGATCGACGAGTCGATGGACAGCGGCACGTCGGTGACGCCCTGCACGAGTTGGACGGCTCGGGCCAGCAGTGCCGGCTCGTCGGCCAGCGGGATGCCCGCGTTCACGTCGAGCATGTGCGCGCCGGCGGCGACCTGTGCCAGCGCATCGGCCTCGACGCGACTGAAGTCGCCGTTCTTCATCTCCTCGGCGAGGAGCTTTCGGCCGGTGGGGTTGATGCGCTCGCCGATCATCACGAAGGGACGGTCGAAACCGATGACCACTTCCTTGGTCGCGCTGCTGATGACGGTGTGGGTCATTGTTGTTCCTGTGCTGCTGCTTGCTCGGTTGAGATGGGGTCCCATCCGCCATTGTCGACGAGGGTGTGCAGGCGTTCATTGGTGAACTCCTGCTCGATGGCCGCGGCCGTGGCCTCGACGGTGGCGACGAGTTCGCCCGTGACCGGGTACGTCGTGCGACGCCACTCGGCGACGTACTCCTGCGCCGTCTTCTTCCCGGCGACCATGGCGGCGCGGTCGATGGCCTTCTGGAACCGATGGGGAAGCACGACGCCGTGCTTGGCCTCGGCCATCTTGCCGTTGACCTGCGCGGGGATGTCGCGCCACAGGATGACGATGATCTCGTCCTTCGAACGACGGGACATGTCAGGGGACCTTTCGCAGAGTGACGCCGACGGCGTCGTGAAAATGGGCGAGACCGACGTGGCGGTGTTCGAACCGCAGACCGAGGCGCTCCGCAGCGTGACGGCCGGCTTCGAGCACGTCGTCGCGGTCGGTCTGCGACAACAGCACCAACCGGGTGTAGTTGCCGAAATAGGCGGACAGCAGCTCGGGGTGACGGTCGAGCTGCAGGCCCTGCCACACCAGCGCGTCGAAGTGCTTGGCCAGGAAGTCGGTGAGGTAGAACGTGCCGACCTCGGCGTCGGCGAGTGCACGGAACAACTCGCTGCCCGCGAAGAACTCGTAGCAGTGGTCACCGGGCAGACGTCGCAGGTTGGGCCGCTCGGCCAACAGGGCATCGAGCCCGCCGCCGGTGCCGCAGTCGGCGTAGCCGATGAGGACGTCGCGCTCGCCCACGGGGTCGAGATGGTCGAGCAGTTCGACCAGGCCGGGCACGATGCGCTCGGGTCGGTTGTGGAGGTTCGCCGGCAGGTAGCGCACTTCGATCTGGTCGGTGAGGCCATCCGTGGCCAACACTGCGCGGAGCTCGCTCACGAGTGCTCCGCACGCCAGTACGAGGGGCGGTGCCATCAGAGAGATCAGACGGACGGGCCGGGCGGCTCGGCCCGACCGCGACGGGCCGAGACGAGCTGCTTGGCGGTCTCGGAGGCGACGGCGGCATCGCGGCAATAGGCGTCGGCGCCGATGGCCTGGCCGAACTCCTCGTTCAGCGGCGCTCCGCCGACCAGGATGATGTACTTCTCGCGAAGGCCACGTTCCTGGAGCGTGTCGATGACGACCTTCATGTACGGCATCGTCGTGGTGAGCAGCGCGGACATGCCCAGGATGTCGG
>JANOET010000167.1:0-24491 GCA_031413415.1 Acidimicrobiaceae bacterium | reverse complement strand
AACAGGAACAGGTAAGAGAAAAAAACAGTTACTCTTACAAAATAAGATACTGCTTCATATTGCAAAGCAGTTGCGTACTTGCTGTACAGGACGGTGTCGCCGACCTTGACGTCGAGCGCGGTGTGGGTGCCCTTGTCGTCGCTCCAGCGACCGGGACCGACCGCAAGGACTTCGCCCTGCTGCGGCTTCTCCTTGGCGGTGTCGGGGATCACGAGGCCCGAAGCAGTGGTCTGCTCGGCCTCATTGGGCTTCACGACGATGCGGTCATCGAGGGGCTTCAGGTTCATGGGTGCGGCCTCCGTTGGCAAGAGCACTCGTATGGGGATCGGACACCGGCCGGAACGCCTTAGCACTCGGCCGGGGTGAGTGCCAGACTACGCGGTGAACGGGGTCGTTAGCAACCGGGAGCAGAGAGTGCTAACCGGTTCTGGCCGTGGGAGACTCTCCCGGTGCCCGACGAGATCGAGATGATCGAACTCATCGACGTGGATCCGGGGGTGTTCGGGCAGGTCGCCGAACCGCCCCCACCACGCGATACCAGGCCGTTCCCGTGGGTCCCGGTGCTCGCCACGGTGGGCAGCCTCGTCGTCGTCGGGCTGCTCGCCGCCGGGCTGCTGTGGTGGAGCCCGTGGGAGGACGACCCCCGTCTCGCGCTGCCCGACCCACGCACGACCGAGTTCTCACTGAGCGACCGCTTGATTCTCGATCCCCCGCCGTCCGACCTGCGCAACGTGGTGCTCGGCAGCGACGACGATGCCATCGAGTCACCGTGGACGAACGGCTCGACCGGCTACTTCTTCAGCGAGCCGGACGCGACGTTCGACCCCGAGGACGGCACGGACCGCTGGTTCGGGTTCTTCGCCCGGTCCATCGACGACCCGGGCACGCCGTTCATCTTCGGACAACGTCAGATCGCCGGCGCGCCCGCCGAGGTGAGCGACGAGTCCGAGGGTTCGCTGATCCGACTGGCCTGGGGTCCGGTCGACGGATGGGTGTTCACCGCCGCCGCGTCGCACACCACGGTTGACGCAGCCGTCGCGATCGCCGAGCAGTTGCGCATGGTCGACGGGCGGCCGGTGCTGCTCGACCGACGGGTCCTCCCCGGTCTCGATCCGCTCGGCCCGTTCGGCGACTACGTCACGATCGGCACCCTCACCTCCTACGCCCAGGACACACCACGAGCCGTGGAGGGCATGACGGCGTTGTACTACGGCTTCGACGGAGCGAGCGTGGTCTCCATGCCCGGCAACGAGTCGGCCATCGACATGGTCCGCTTCGTGCTCGACGTCGACGTGCGCGAGGGCACGGTCCACGGCCGTCCGGCCGTCGGCTGGTCGAAGGGTGCCGGACCGTTCGGCGGCATCGATCGCACCACCGTGCTGTGGTGGGAAGGCGGTCGGGTGGTGCTCGTCGCCGGCGACGGCGACCTCGACGCCACGTTCGCGAGGGCCGAGACCGTGCGCGAGGCCACCGAGGAGGAGTGGGCCACCGTCCAGGCCGCCGCCGGTTGACCGCGGCGGCTCAGCCGACCAGCGGCCTGCCCAGCTCGGCAGCGAGTCGGGCGACGGTGTGCAGCGGCAGACCGACCACGTTGCTCATGCTGCCGCGCACGCGCTGCACGAACACACCGCCGGCGCCTTGAATGGCGTAGGCGCCGGCCTTGTCGAGCGGTTCGCCGGTCTCGACGTACCAGTCGATGGTCGCCGCGGTGAGCGGGGTGAAGGTGACGAGTGACGTCACCACCTCGCTGCGCACCTCGTCGCCCAAGCGCAGTGCCACACCGGTGTGGACGCGATGGGTGCGCGCCGACAGACGCCGCAGCATCGCCCGGGCGTCGTCGGCGTCCTCCGGCTTGCCGAGGATCTCGCCCCCGAGGTCGACCGTGGTGTCGGCCGTGATGACCAACGTGCCCGCATCGGCCGCCAGCGCGTGCGACTTCTCGATCGCGAGGCGCTGCACATAGGCGACCGGCGTCTCGCCGGGGTGCGGTGTCTCGTCGATGTCGGGCCCGGCGACGTCGAACTCGACACCGAGCTGTTCGAGGAGCTCGCGCCGCCTCGGCGACGACGAGCCGAGAAGCACGCTCATCCGCCCGACCCTCATCCGCCCGACAAGGCCATGACGCTGTCGTCGTCGGGAATGGCGTCGTCGTCGAGATGGCTGAGGTAGTGCTCGGGCAGCGCGACGCGGATGGGTCCGTTGGTGTGGCCACGGCGGATGCGTTCGCCGCCGGGCACGATCTCGGTGGCGGGGTCGAACTGACCGATCAGGTCGTCGAGCTCGGCGAGCGTGCTGACCATGCCGAACTTGCCACGCATCTCGCCGCCCGCCGGGTAGCCCGTGAAGTACCACGCGGTGTGCTTGCGGAAGTCGCGCATGGCCAGGTTCTCGCCCATGTGCTCGGCGAGCAGGCCCGCGTGGCGACGCATGATCGTGCACACCTCGCCCAGCAGCGGCGTCGGCGACACGGGGCGGCCGTGGAGCGCATCGACCAGGTCGCGGAACAGCCACGGACGGCCCAGGCAGCCGCGGCCGACGACCACGCCATCGCAACCGGTGGACTGCATCATCGCGACCGCGTCGGTCGCTTCCCAGATGTCGCCGTTACCGAGCACGGGGATCTCGGGCACCGCGGCCTTCAGCTCACCGATCGCGTCCCAGTCGGCCGTGCCCGCGTAGTGCTGCTCGGCCGTACGGGCGTGCAGCGCGATGGCAGCCACACCCTCCTCGGCGGCGATACGGCCGGTCTGCACATGGGTGAGCAGCGAGTCGTACAGACCCTTGCGGAACTTGATGGTGACCGGCACGCCGTACGGCTGAGCCGCACCGACCGCTGCACGGACGATGGCCCGCAGCAGCTTCGGCTTGGCCGGTACCGCCGCCCCGCCACCGCGGCGGGTCACCTTCGCTGCCGGGCATCCGAAGTTCATGTCGATGTGATCGACGCGATCCTCGGCGCACAGCTTGCGTACGGCTTCGCCCACCATCACCGGGTCGCTGCCGTACAGCTGCAGGCTGCGCGGCTGCTCGTCGGCGGTGAACGTCATCATCCGCTCGGTCTTGGCGTTGCCGTGCACGACGGCCGCCGCCATGACCATCTCGTTCACGTAGACCAGACCCGGCGCGAACTCGCGGCACATGGTGCGAAAGGGCGCGTTCGTGACCCCCGCCATGGGTGCCAGCACCACCGGTGCGGCCAGCTCGAACGACCCGATCTTCATCCCCGCCAGGGTACCGACCCGACCTGCACGGGGAACCCACGTGCCCGGCGCGTTCACCAGGAACTCAAGTTCGCGCGGTGGGGGCTTGGGGGGTGGGGGCTTGCACGGTGGGGACGGTGCCGGTGTGGACGGCGACGTTGATGCCGCCGTTGGTGGTCTCGAGCGTGGGGACCAGCGGCAGGTGCAACCGCGAGACGGGGGTGTCGCGCGATGCGAGCAAGGCGACGTGCCAGCCGGCGGCGCGCTCGCGCAGGACCGCACCGAACCGGTCGTACAGGTCGCGCACGTCGGGACCGCCCACGCGTGAGCCGTACGGTGGGTTGCTCACCAGCCAGCCGACGGTGGACGGCAGCACGAGGTCCGACGCAGTGCGGCGCTCGACGTTGATCTGTCCGGCGACGCCGGCCTTGGCTGCGTTGGCCCTCGTGGCGGCGACCGCGCCCTCGTCGCGGTCGAAGCCGAGCAGCGGCGGGCAGCGATCGATGACGTCGCTGTCGGCGCCCTTGACCAGGCGCTCCCAACCGGCCTGGTCGAACGACGGCCACTGCATGAACTGGAACGTCCGGAGGCGGCCGGGGGCGATGCGCCGCGCACGCAGCGCGGCCTCGATGACCACGGTGCCCGACCCGCAGAACGGGTCGACGAGCGCCTTGCGCACGTCCCACTCGGACGCGGTGAGGAGCGCGGCGGCGAGGGTCTCGCGCATCGGCGCCTTGCCGGCCGGACCGCGATAGCCGCGCTTGTGCAGCGCGGGACCCGTGGCATCGACACTCACCGTGACGACGTCGCGCTGCACTCGCACCTGGATCTGCTGGTGGCCCTCGCCACGGCCGATCTGCTCGGCGACACGCTCGGCGATCGCGCCGGTGTGGAACAGCTTCGACTTCCCGTCGGTGGACGCGGACACCTCCACCCCCGAGTTCGGAACGCCACGATCGGGCAACCACGTCGCCCAGTCGATGCGTGACAGGCCGGTCGCGAGCGTGTCGAACCCGTCGGCCTTGAACCGCGCGACACGGACGAGGACCCGTGTAGCGATTCGCGACTTCAGATGAACGGCCCACAGCTGCGGCCAGGTGAGCGAGCAGTTGACGCCGCCGTGGGTGACGTTCGCCGGTCGGACGCCGAGCCGGGTGAGCTCTTCTTGCACCATCGACTCGAGACCGGGTGTCGCCACGACGAACGCATCGATGCGGGCGCTCACGAGAGGAACTGCAGACGCATGTTGGGGTACGCACCCGCGTCGAGCGCCGTGGGGCCGTCGCTGCGCAACCGGTGCCAGCCCGCCGCGGCGATCATCGCCGCGTTGTCGGTGCACATCTCGCGACTCGGCAGGAAGCCCTGGATGCCCGTGTCGGTGCACACCGAGAGGAATCGCTCACGCAACAGTGAATTGGCAGCCACTCCTCCACCCAGCACGAGGCCTTTCGCACCCACCTGCTCGGCGGCGCGCCGGGCCTTCTGCACCAGCACGTCGACCACGGCGGCCTGGAACGACGCGGCGACGTCGGCGGTGGACACGTCGGGGTGTTTGCGGACGTAGTTCATGACCGAGGTCTTCAGACCGCTGAAGCTGAAATCGAACCCGTCGTGCAGCATGGCACGGGGAAAGTCGATGGCCTCGGGGTCACCGTGCACGGCCTCGCGATCGACGGCCGGGCCGCCCGGGTAGCCGAGACCCAGGAACCGGGCCACCTTGTCGAACGCTTCTCCGGCGGCATCGTCGATGGTCTGGCCCAGCAACCGATAGCGGCCGTGGTCCTCCATCTCGATGAGCATCGTGTGGCCGCCCGACACGAGCATCACCACGAGCGGGAACTGCAAGGTGGGGTCCTCGAGAAAGGCCGCGTACAGGTGCGCCTCCATGTGGTTCACCCCGATGAACGGCACCTCCCAGGTGAGCGCGAGCGCCTTCGCGGCCGACACGCCGACGAGCAGGGCACCGATGAGGCCTGGGCCGACCGTGCAGGCGACGGCGTCGATCCGTTCGGGTTCGACGCCGGCCTCGACGATGGCGCGGGCGATCATCGGGTTGAGCATGTCGAGATGCGCTCGGCTGGCGACCTCGGGAACGACGCCGCCGAACTGGGCGTGGAGATCCACCTGGGTGCTCACCGCGCTGGACACGACGTCGTAGCCACCCATGACCAGCGCCGCCGCGGTCTCGTCGCAACTGGTCTCGATGCCGAGCACCAGGGTGGACTCGTCCACGTTCGTTCGGTCGATCATCATCGCGCGGCCTCCGGGCACAGTTCGCGCAGCCGTTCGCGATATGCGGGCTCGAGGATGCCTCGGCGCCACATGACCATCGCGTCTTCCACGTTCTCGTAGTAGTTCTTGCGGACACCGGCCGACTCGAAGCCGAAGCGTTCGTACAACGCCTGGGCTGCGCCGTTGCTGACCCTGACCTCGAGCGTCAGCCCCTCGCTCCCGCGTTCGATGGCGGACCAGGCCAGCTCGGCGAGCAGGCGGGTGGCCACGCCCTGTCGCTGGGCCCGTGCGCTGACCGCGAGGTTGGTGATGTGCGCGTCGTCGCCGGCGTACAGCTGACCGGCGTAACCGAGCAGCTGCTTGTCCTGCATGGCCGCGAAGTACGTGCGTTCACCGCGCCGCATCATCTCGAGTTCGCTGTGGAACACGTTCAGCGACCATGGCTTCGGATACGACGCCTGCTCGATGGGCATGAGCGCAGCGAGGTGCTTGCGACGCAGCGGCTCGATGCCGATGCCCGCCTGGCCGTTCTTGCCGAGCAACCGCGACAGCACGCTCATTGCGCGACCTGCCGGGTGGCCCAGTTGATCTGCGCGTCGGGCGCGCGCAGATACATCGGTTGAATGTCGCGCGGGTTCACCCACTCCTCGCGCAGCGCTCGGGCGTGCGCCAACTGCACCAGCGGCGCAGCCGACGGATGGGCGAGGAACTGTTCGGTGAACTCGCAATGCACGTTGGCGTCGATCTCGTCCTGGTATCGGAGCGCACCGTCGCCGACGCACAGCACGTTCTGCCCGCGAGCAAGGATGTCGGCGACGAGGTCGTCGGTGGTGCCCACGCGAGGTTCGGTGACGCGTTGGATGCCGCCCGGCACCGATCGGTAGAACGCGTAGAACAACTCGCCCTTGCGGGCGTCGATGACTGCAGCGATGGTGCGATCCGAGTAGCGCAGGGGGAAGGCCAGCAGATCGAGCGAGCTGATGCCGATCATGGGCACCCGCAACGCCTGGGCGATGGCTTTGCCGGCGGCCAGGCCGACGCGCATGCCGGTGAACAGACCGGGGCCGATGTCGACGGCGATGGCGCCGAACTCGGCCATCTGGATGTCGACCTGCCGGCAGAGGAACTCGATGGCCGGGACGAGCGTCTCGGCGTGGCGACGTCCTCTCGACACCTCGAACTGCCCGAGCACGCCCTCGTGCCCGCCGATGGCGACGCTCACCTGTGGTGTGGCGGTCTCGATTCCGAGTATGAGCACATCGTCTCCGGCGGATCAGGAAATGAACACTCCACAGTGAACCATGACGAAGGGCGATCGGCGAGGCTCGCGGCCACTACGTCACCGGCAACCCAGCGCAGCGTGCTGCGCACGATGAACTCGTCGTCGGCGCCCCGTGCACCCCGCGCACGATGAAGCTCCAGGCCTTCCTGAGAATCACGACGCGAACGGCTCCAGCGCCGCGGACAGCCGCTCCCAACGCAGCGCCCACGATCGACCGGTGCCGCTGATGGTGATGTGCCGCCGATCCTCGTCGTCGGGATTGCCGACCAGATGCACCAGCAGATGATCACCCAGCGATTGCGCGACCACGTCGCCCCACTCGAGCAGCACGATGCCGTCGTACTCGAGCAACTCGGCGAGCGCCAGGTCGGCGACCTCGTGATGCGTGCTCAGGCGGTAGATGTCGGCGTGGTGCAGCGTGAGCCGGCCGGCGTCGTAGCTGTGCACGAGCGTGAACGTCGGCGACGTGATCGGCTCGGTGACACCCAGTGCGGCACCGAAACCCTTGGCGAACGCGGTCTTGCCTGCGCCCATCTCGCCGGCGAGCACGATGAGGTCGCCGGAGCGTGACATCGCGGCGATGGCCGCCGCGATGGCGTGGGTGTCAGTGATGGACGACGCACGGAGCTGCAACATGACGCTTCGAATGCTAGAGCGCGGTCAGACCGGGCGACGTTCCACTCGCGCCGAGACGCCGCACACGACCTCGTACCCGATGGTGCCGAGCCGTTCGGCCCACTCGCTGGCACTGACCTCGCAGGTGCCCTGCCGGCCGATGAGGACCACCTCGTCGCCCACCTCCACAGGATCGTCGCCGCAATCGATCATCAGCTGGTCCATGGTGACGACGCCGACGATCCGCCGCCGGGCACCACCGACGAGCACCTCACCCCCCATCGAGAACATCCGTCGCGGGACACCGTCGGCGTACCCGATTGGCACGGTGGCGACCGTGGCGTCGTGACTGAAGGTGTGTCGCAACCCGTACGAAATGCGCGATCCGGCCGCCACGCGCTTCACGAACGACACGCGGGCGCGCAGCGAGAACGCCGGCCGCAGACCGAGCTCGGACATGCTGGGGTCGATCTCGGGCCCCGGCGAGATTCCGTAGACGGCGATGCCGGGACGAACCATCGAGTAGCGGGCGCGGGGCTGGAGGATGGTCGCAGCGGAGTTCGCCGCGTGCACCAACTCGGGCCGATGACCGGCAGCACCGAGTTCGTCGAGCGCCACGTCGAATCGGTCGAGCTGCTCGCGGTTGGACGGGCGCTCTGGCTCGTCAGCTGCGGCGAGATGGGTGAACACGCCCTCGAGGCGGGCGGCCGGCGACGCAGCGATTGCGTCGGCCATGGCGACGGCATCGTCGGGTCTGGCGCCCACGCGCAGCATGCCGGTGTCGAGCTTCAGGTGCACCGGCACGTCGACACCACCGGCAGCCTGCAAGGCGACGAGGTACTCGGGGCGGTACACGGCGAGCCGCAGTCCCAGCGACACGGCATCGGGCAGGTCGTCGTGGGGTTGTTCGGTGAGCACCAGGATGGGTGCGTCGACTCCTGCGGCACGTAGCTGCGCCGCCTCCTGCACCAGGGCGACGCACAACCCGCTGGCGCCACCGGAGAGCGCCGCGCGAGCCGCCGTGAGTGCACCGTGGCCGTAGCCGTTCGCCTTGACGACGGCCCACACCTGCACCGGCCACGCCGACGTGACGTCGGATGCGAGGACCCGCACGTTGTGTTCGATGGCCGCAGCCGACACCTCGGCCCATGCCCAGCGGGTCATCCGAGGTCCTCGAGCACGGCCGGCAGACGATCGGGAATGTCACCAGCGACGAAGCCGTGGGCAGACGCTCCGCGGGCGGCTCGCCCGTGCAGCCAGGCCCCGGCCGCTGCGGCCCGGAACGGATCGACTCCCTGTGCGAGGAGCGCGCCGACGATGCCGGCCAGCACGTCGCCGGTGCCGGCGGTGGCCAGGCGTTCGTCACCCGTGGTGGCGACCAGCACTCGGCCGTCGGGGTCGGCCACCACGGTCGCGGACCCCTTCAACAGAACAACGCAGCCGGTGTCGGCTGCCAGCCGCCGAGCCGACAGGAAGCGATCGGCCAGCGGCGGCTGACCGGTGAGCAACGCATACTCGCCGTCGTGCGGGGTGATGACCGTGGGTCGTGTGCGCCGACGCAGCAGCGCTCCGGCACCCTCGGCGTTCCACGCCATCGCGAACAGGGCGTCGCCGTCGATGACCAGCGGCAGCGGTGCATCGAGCACCACGGCACGGGTCTCGGAGGCGGTGACATCGTCACGCCCGATGCCGGGTCCGATGACCAGCGAGTGAAAGCGATTGAGCGAGTCGAGCACCGTCTGCGCCCACCGGACACCCTGCAGCGGTGTCTGCACGACCTCGACTGGGGCATCGACCACCAGGCAGCCGACTCCGGAGAGGTGCACCATGCCGGCCCCCGAACGGATCGCTCCACGGGCAGCCAGCGCCGCAGCGCCGGTCATGCCCACGCTGCCGGCCACGATGCGCACGGCCGACCGCCACTTGTGCGCGTTCGTCGGGCGAACCGGGAGCCACTCGGCGACATCGGACTGCTGCACGAGATGCGCCTGGGCGTGTGCCCCGACCCGATCGGCAAGACCGATGTCGATCACCTCGATGTCGCCCGCGAGCTCCGCTCCGGGCGACAGCAGCAGCCCCGGCTTGAGCGCCTGGAACGTGACGGTGTGATCGGCGGGGATGACCGGACCGTCGACCGAACCGGTGAACGCGTTCACACCGCTGGGGATGTCGACCGCGAGCACCTTCGCGCCGCCGATGCCCGGCGGGTGCCACATCCCGTGGAAGCCCGTGCCGTACGCAGCATCGATGACCAGGTCGGCCGGGGGCAGCACCGCGGGGCATTCGTCGACCGCGTACACTCGCACCCTCACGCCCCGATCGCCGAGCCGCTGGGCGGCGATTCGCCCGTCGGCACCGTTGTTGCCCTTGCCCACGATGACGTTCACGGTGCGCCCGTAGGTGCCACCGAGCATGCGCACCGCGGTGCGGGCCACTGCGGCACCGGCGCGATCGATGTACAGCTGCACGTCGTCGGCGACCGCCATGTCGACGGCTCGCATCTCGACTGGAGTGACGATCGGCAGCATCGCCGCGAGCCTACGCCCGGCGCTGTTCGGCAACCACGTGCGCGATGGCCACGAGGTCGGTGTGCGTGATCGAGAGGTGCCAGTCGGTGATGCCGCGATCGATGGCCAGTTCCAGGGCGCGACCGGTGATGGCCAGCGAGGGCGCGCCGGACTGGGCGCGAGCGACCCACACCTCGTGGAACCCGAATGCGCCGAGTCCGAGGCCCATCGCCTTCATCACGGCCTCACGAGCGGCGAAGCGCGCCGCGAGCGACGGCACGGGGTCGACCTTCGGTGCGACGTAGGCGAGTTCTTCGTCGACGAACAGTCGGTCGCGCATCGTCGGTGTGCGTGCCAGCGCAGCGCGGAACCGATCCACGTCGACGGCGTCGATGCCGATCCCGATGATCATCGGTGGTCGGCGTTCACTTGGTACGCCAATGATCGGCGGTCTCGCTGATCGGCAGGATCAGCAGGTCGGCGACCGACATGTCGGCCAGCAGATCGTCGCGGAACGTGCCCTCGGTCTCGGTGACCCAGTCGACGAGGCGGTCGTAGCGGCGGTCGTAGCCCTGCAGCACGCCGCGCACGACCGCGGCAGGTAGATGGTCGTGGAAGCGGACGTGCAACAGCGAGATGCCGGTGCAGGTGCCACCCTTCACCTCGGGGACGAAGATGACCGTCCGGCCGTCGCTGCGACCGCGAGCGACGAGCACTTCCTGCTCGCTCGCCACCCGACGCTTGGTGCCGCGCAGCTGCGAGTTGGTCTCGACCCGGCTCGGCACGTCGCGCGACAGGCCACCACGGTCGACGATGGCGATGGTGGCGCCCACCGCAGGATCGCCCTCGATCGCGTAGCGGGTGTAGCCGACGACGGATTCGATGGCCGGGTCGAGGTCGGCGAGCACCTTCAATGTGCGATAGCCGAGGCGGTCGCGACCGGCGCCCGACTGCAGCAGTTCCTGCACCAAGGCCCGGTCGAGCACTCCCTCGTCGTTGCGACTGATGCCAACGGTGACCGTCTTCGCCTGGTGCTTGATCGCGTCGACCGGACGAGTGAGCTCTTCGATGGCACGGGTGAGCGCCGCCGTGAGGTCGTCGACCACCGCGCCCGGCGTGGCGATCTTGCCGGTGGCTCGCTGGTAGGCCTCGAGCGGTGAGTCGCTGGCCACGTCGTGTAGCAGGCCGACCAGCCGCACTGCGGTGGAGGCCTCGAGGTGCCCGTCGTAGCCGCCGGCGCGGAGGCCGTCGAGGAACTTCTCGGCGTGGGGCACGACACCGGTCTGCACGCCGCGCAGCACGGCCACACCATCGGCCCCTTCGGCAAGCGCGTGCTCGATGATCTCACGTGCCTCCCTGAGCGGACGGGCCGACATGTCGATGGCAAGCGCGGCCTCGTACCCGAAGAGATGGCCGGTCATCGCCGACAGCACGAACGCGAGCGTGGAGTCGACCGACGGCACGGTGAGCACCGCTGCCGCACCGGCGAAGCGTTCATCGGCGTCGGTGGCGATGACGATGGGTGTGGCCTTGTGCGCCTTGTAGATGGCCACTTCCTTGGCCACGTCGTCGGCCGTGCCACCGACCAGTCCGGCTGCGCACACCAGGATGAGCGGCTCGCTGGAGAGGTCGATGTGTTTCTTGTCCTCGGTGACGTCGCAGGCGATGCTCTTGTAGCAGAGCTCGCTCAGCTTGATCCGCACCTCTTCGGCGGCCACCACGTTGGGCCCGTTGCCGACGATGGCCCAGTACCGCTTCGATGGAGCGAACCGACGCGCCGCCTCGGCGATGGCGGGACGGTTGGCGATGACCTCGGTCATCGCTGCGGGCAGAGTCCGCAGCGACGAGAGCAACTCGTGGCGACGGTGGGCAGCCCCTCGACCGGCCGCCTCGGTGATGGCACACGCGAGGAGCACACCCGCAGCCACCTGGGCGTAGAACGCCTTCGTACTGGCGACGCTCATCTCGACGTCCCGCCCGTCGGACGTGTACATCACGCCATCGGCCTTGTCGGTGAGGTCGCTCCCACGACGGTTGACGATGGCGATGACCGACGCACCGCGGCCGCGGGCGAGGTCGACCGTGCGATTGGTGTCGGTCGTGGTGCCGCTCTGGCTGACGGCGACGATGAGCGTGTCGCGCATGTCGAGCCGCAGGTGGAAGCCCGACAACTCGGTGGCGGTGATGGAGTCGACGTCGAGCGTTCCCCCGCACAGGTCGTCGAGCACCGCCGACATGCTGCAGCCGGCCACGTACGCGGTGCCTTGTCCGATGACGCGCACCTTGGTGATCTCACCATTCGCGAGGCGGGTGACGATGTCGGCGGGCAGCGTGCGCTCGCCGAGCTCGGCATGAAGGCCCTGCGGGGTCTCGGCAATGCGGCCGCGCAGCGTCTTGCGGAAGCTGTTCGGCGCTTCGGTGATCTCCTTCAGCAGGAAGTGCGGGGCGTCGCCACGATCGATGTCGCGCGTGGTGACCTGGGCGGCGACGACCTCGGAGGGAGCCAGGGGCAGGTCGGTGCCGTCGTACGCCATACGGCGCACCCCCTCGAGTTCGCCGGCGCGTGCGCCGTCGAGCACGAAGACCTGGCCGCGGCTGCCCGTCGTCGATGGCGTCTCACCGTCGACCCGGACGTAGTGCATGGTCTCTTCCACGACGCCGTACGGCTCGCTGGCGACGATGAAGAGGTCTTCGCCCAACCCGACGTACAGCGCCTGGCCGCTGCCGCGCAGCGCCAGGAAGGTCCGGTCGGGATCGTCGGCCGCCTGCGCACCGATGGCCACGCTGCCCTCGAACTCGGCGACCGTACGACGGAACGCCTCGGCGAGGTCGACGCTGTGCTCGGCGTGCAGCGCCATCACCGCCGGGATGACCTTCGCGTCGGTCGTGATGGGACCAGCGATGCGCAGGTTGTGGGTGACCTTGATGTCGGCGTGGTTGTCGACATCGCCGTTCAGCACCGCCACCGTGTACGGCGACTGCTGGCCCTGCACCGCTTCCGACTGCTCGCTGTTCACCGGGTGGCAGTTGGGCTCGCTGATGATGCCGACACTGGCCCATCGGGTGTGGCCGAGCACCGACACCCGTGCGGTCGGGGCGCTGAGCGCGAGCCGAAGCAGGTCGTCGGCATGCACCGCGGCACGCAGTGCCTTCACGTTGTCGCCCAGTTCACCGATCTCGGCGGCGGCCTTGTACACGAAGCTCAGGCATGGCCCGGCCAGGCGTACCGAGCCACTCTGGAACAGCGGATCGAGCGTGCGACGAGCGAGCAGCGACTGCACGGCAGGATCCGCTGCGTCGAGCCCGTGGCCCCACACGAACACGTGCACCCCGGCGCTGTCGCGGCCCCGCACCTCCATGCGATCGATCGCCGAGAGCGCCTGTTGGACCGAGAGGTAGCCCGCGACCGCAGCCGGGCCGGCATCGCGGCCGGCGAAGTCGGCCACCGCGACCGCGGTGCGGATGCGGTCCGTTCGGACGGCCCACACCGCGTCGCGAAGGGCAAGGAGATCGGCATTGGCGATCTCGATGTCCTCGGGGGTGAGCCCGACGGCTGCTTCGAGTTCGGCATCACGTGTGGCGACACGGGCGTCGATCTGGTCGAGGCGGGCCGTGATGCCGGCGATCAGCTCGGAGCGTCCGACCAACGCGTGCACCCCTGGGGCTCCGTGCAGGAGCCGGTCCACCTCGGCGACCGACGTGGCCGAGTCGACGAGCACCGGCGACGCCACGGCCCGGTCGAGTAGGTCGAGCAGCTCGCCGGCTGCCGGAGCCGCCCGTCGGGACGGACGGGACACGATTGCAACGATGCCGCACATGACGAAGAGGTTACCGACCGCTGGTTCGGGGTTTGGATCAAGGCTCGCTCTGAATTCGGTCAAACCGGGTTGTCAGCCGAACCGAACGTGAACCGCCGCGGCCAGCTGATCGGCCACCTGGCGGGCGATCTCGTCGGCGCTGGCCTCGACCATCACCCGGATGAGCGGCTCGGTGCCACTGGCTCGCACCAGGATGCGGCCGTCGCCCTGCAGTAGTCGCTCAGCCGCGGCGATCTCGGCAACCAGCTCGTCGGCGGCCCGAGGATGGCGCTCGGCGACCTTCACGTTCACCAGCACCTGCGGGTAGCCCACCATCACCTCGGCCGCCAGATGAGCCAACGTGTCGTGATGGCCGTGCACGTACTCGGCCAACCGCAACCCGGCAAGCAGGCCGTCGCCCGTGGTTGCCAGATCGCGGTAGATGATGTGGCCGCTCTGTTCCCCACCGACGCTGAACCCGCCGCGATCGAGCGCTTCGAGCACCGAGCGGTCCCCCACCGCCGTGGTGACGACGTGGATGCCGGCGGCCTCCATGGCGCGGTGGAAACCGATGTTGCTCATCACGGTGACCACCACGGTGTCGTGGTGCAGCTCGCCCAGCTCGCGCAGCTGCAACGCGGCAAGCGCGATGAGGCGATCGCCGTCGATGACGCGACCGAGGTGATCGACCGCGATGACCCGGTCGCCATCGCCATCGAACGCCAACCCGAGGGCGGCGCCGTGGTTGACGACCGCCTCGCGGAGCGATGCGGTGTGGGTGGCGCCACAGTGATCGTTGATGTTCTGCCCGTCGGGACCGGCGTGGATGACCGTGACATCGGCACCGAGCGCGGCGAACACCGCCGGCGCCACCTCGCTCATCGCCCCATTGGCGCAGTCGAGCACGACGCGCAGCCCGCGCAGCGACCCGTGCGCGTCGACCAGGTGCATCACGTACCGGTCGCGTTCGTCGAGCACGACCGCAGGGGTCGAGGGCGGCGAGAGCGGCCGCGAGAGGTCGATGGCCGCCTCGATGGCGCGCTCGGTGTCGTCCGACAGCTTCACGCCGCCCGCACCGAAGATCTTCACGCCGTTGTCCTGCCACAGGTTGTGTGACGCGGTGATCATCGCCGCCGGTACGCCGTGCTGTGCAGCCAGCCAGGCGAGCGCCGGCGTGGGCACCACGCCGAGGATCACGGGCTCCGCGCCCCCGGCGAGCAGCCCCCCGACCATGGCCGACTCGAGCACGGGTCCGCTCTGGCGGGTGTCGCGCCCGATCAGCCAGCGGCCTCCGCCGAGCACCTGCGCCGCGGCGCGAGCGAGCGCAGCCGTGTACTCGGTGGTCAACTCGGTGAGCGCCACGCCGCGCACACCATCGGTACCGAACTTCAGACTCACGCCCACACCCTCCTCTCACGCCACATGAACGGAAAAGCACGAACGCCCCCGGCCAGAGCCGAGGGCGGGTCGTGCATTCGTCGGACCGCGGCCCGGCGATCAGCGCCCAGAGATCAGCGCTTCGTGTACTGCTTGGCCTTACGGGCCTTGACGAGGCCGTACTTCTTGCTCTCCTTGCGACGCGAGTCGCGGGTGAGCAGGCCAGCCTTCTTCAGCGCCGGACGCGCCTCGGGATCGAGTTCGACGAGCGAGCGGGCGATGGCCATGCGCAGCGCGCCTGCCTGACCCGTGACGCCGCCGCCGTGCAGCGTGGCATCGACGTCGTAGGTCTCCTCGACCTCGATGACGCGAAGCGCCTCGGTGACGATCATGCGCTGCAGCGCGGTCGGAAAGTACTGATCGAACGCCTTGCCGTTGATGGTGTGCACGCCGGTGCCGGGGCGCAGGCGGGCGCGGGCAACAGCTTCCTTGCGGCGACCGGTGGTCTGGGTGAGCGGCTTCGTGGCCATGTTCGTCTACCTAATGCCTTTGGAGCTCAGCGGGCCTTGGCCGCGGGGATTTCGAGAACGACGGGGTTTTGCGCAGCGTGCGGGTGCTCGGGGCCGGCGTAGACCTTGAGCTTCTTGACCTGCTGGCGGCCGAGCGGGCCGTGGGGCAGCATGCCCTTCACGCTGTTGCGCACTGCCTGAGCGGCGTCGCGAGCCATGAGGTTCTCGTACGACTCGCTCTTGATGCCGCCCGGGTAACCGGAGTGGCGCCAGACGCGCTTGGCGCCGGCCTTGCCCTTGGTGAGGACGACCTTGTTGGCGTTGATGATGATGACATGGTCGCCGGTGTCGATGTGGGGGGCGAACGTCGGCTTGTGCTTGCCGCGCAGGACCCGGGCGGCCTCGGTGCACAGACGGCCGAGGACCATGCCCTCAGCGTCGATGACGTGCCATGCGCGAGTGATCTCGCTGGCCTTCGGTGAATACGTGGTGCTCATCTGCGAACCTTCGAACATGCGGGCCACCCGAGAAGGCGGCGCCGAGGAACCGCGCAATGATACGGGCTTCGCGAGGGCAACGACAATCGACCGGGACCGAAAGGCGCGCGAAACTGGCGCGAAAAGCCCTGATCAGGTCGCCGAGAGCCAATGCGGACCCGTGTCGTCGACCTCATCGGGTGCTTCGACGGGCAGCACGGCAGGCCGCAGGACCGGCCCGGAGGGGTCGATGAGCGCGCCGTGCGGGGGCGCGAATCCGGCGCGACGTCGGCGCGGCGGCTCGACCCCGGCCTCCGGATAGCCGACTTCCCACAGAATCAGGCCGTGCGGTGGCGCCACGGTGCCGGCTGCCTGACGGTCGTGCCGCTGCAAGATGCCACGGATGTCGCCAGCCTTGAGCTTGCCGAGGCCGACCTCGACGAGCGTGCCGACGATGGAGCGAACCATCTGGTGGCAGAACGCATTGGCGCGGATCTCGAAGCGCAACATCCCGGGGTGGTCATCGGGGACGGCCTTCCACTGCGCGGAGATCACCCGACGACGCATGGACGGAGCGACCGACCCTTCGGCAACCTTCGGTCGTCGGCAGAACGAGGTGAAGTCGTGCTCACCGATGATCGGATCGCACGCCAACTGCATCGCCCACAGGTTCAACGCTTGAGGCACGTGCCACGTTGTGGGCGCCATGAAGGGATCGGGCACCGAGGCGTTCAGCACGTGGTAGCGGTAGTCCCGCCACAGTGCGTTGTAGCGGGCGCTGAACTCGGGGTCGTCGGTCCAGGCCGCGTCGCGTACGGCGATGGAGGGAGCGAGCATTCGGTTCAGTCGCCGCTGCAGGTCGGCCAGGTTCTGTTCGGGTGGCAGGTCGAGGCTGACGACCTGCCCCCAACCGTGTACGCCAGCGTCAGTGCGACCGGCGCCGACCGGCGCGACCGGATGGCGAACGATGGTCTCGATCGTCGTGCGCAGCTCGCCCATGACGGTGCGCATGCCGTCGGTCTCGGCGAACCCACGGAACTCGCTCCCCACGTACGCGACGGTGAGCCGGGCTCGACGGATCATGCGAGCAGCCTAGGTCTGGCGGGGCGCCAGCGCGTCTGCCGAGGGTGCGGCGGTGGTGGCGAGCAGCACGCTGCCCAACTGGTCCCATGGTCCGGCGAACGACGCGGCCGACGCACCGTTGAGAATGAGGACGAACTCGACCTCACCCTGGTCCGCCACCGGCATGTAGCCACACAACGCCTTCACGTTGCGCAGGCTGCCGGTCTTGGCCTGCAGCACATCCCGCAGCCCATCCTGTTCGAACTGGCCGTCGAGGGTCGAACCGTCCTGGCCGGCCCGGGCGAGACCTGAACCCACGGCGTCCGTGCCGCTGCCGCGCTGCAACACCCGCAGGAGTCCGTCACAGGTCATCCGGTTCTCTCGCGACAGCCCCGAGCCGTCGGCGAGCACGAACTGCTCGACGGGCACTCCCCAGCCGACGAGGCGCGTCCCGATCGCTGCGAGGCCTGCATCTCGCGTGCCCTGGCGAGCGGTGACGAAGCCGATCTCCTTCACCACCATCTCGGCGGTGAGGTTGTCGCTCGTGGCGAGCATCTCGTTCACGATGTCGGACAACGGGGCCGAGGTGACGGTCGCGAGCACTCCCGCATCAGCAGGCGCGATACCGGTCCCACTGTCACCGCCGATCGAGATGCCCTGGTCGCGCAGGAGGCGACGGAGTGTCTGCGCTGCGCTCTGCGCAGGATCCGACGCGATGCCACCGACCTGACTGATCGAGTCGTTCACGACGAGCGCTCCAACGGGCACGCCGTCGTACGACGCAGTGATGTCCTCGGACCAGCCGGGAGGGTGGCGTTCGTCGTCGTACCGCGATCCATCGCCCAGCACCTGCCCGGCGATCGAGGTGACGCCCGCTGCGGCGAGCGCTTTGGCCAGCGATTCGACGCTGGTGGAATGGATCGGCGGACGTTTCCGCGTCGCTGACGGCTCGGTGTACCACTGCTCGCTCAACACCGGGTCGCCTCCGCCCACCAGGTACACGTCGCCGTCGACCACGCCGTCGACCGGAGTGGGGCCGACCACCTTGGTGGTGAACACGGCGCCGGCTCCGAGCACCTCGATCGCGGCTGCAGCGGTGACGACCTTGAGGTTGCTGGCCGGGATGACCGGTGTGGTCGTGTTGGCGCCGACGAGCGTCGTGTCGTCCATGCCCACGGCGACGCAGGACTCGGCGTCGACCGTGGCGTTGAGCGCCTGCGCCGCGTCGGTGAGGACGTCGAATCGGTGATCCGTCGCCAGCGACGCGGGAGCCCTGCGCACGGACAGCAGCGGCGTGCCCAGGGCGGCGGGCAGGGTCGGCGCGATCGTGGTCGACGACGCGGGCACCGCGACCGTCTCGACCTGTCCCGACGCGTAGACGGCAACGGCACCGAGCGCGACCGCAGGTACCGCGGCGAGGACGGCCAGCACGGCCAGTGGATGTCGGGCACGTCGAGGCACGAGGCGAAAGGCTAGGGCGGCCGGCTGCACCGGTGGAGTCAGGCGGACAATGCGGCGCGAGCGACCGAATCGAGTCCTGCGACCACCGGGCCATTTCGGACACGGTCGTACCGGCGCTAACCTGTACCGATGCCGTTGGATCGCCGCCCGAGCGAACCTCTCCGCTTGTCGCCCCCGCGACTCGGTCTGCGCGACGCCGGCACCTGGTTGCACTGGCTCGACGAAGCCTTCGCATCGAGCCCGAGTCGCCTGTGGCACTCGCGTGCCGTGTGGCATCGCATTGCGCACGCCCGCCGACACGAGCTCCGCTGGCTCGACGACGAACGGTTCGAAGTGCTCGAGCTCGCCGCGCTGCTGCACGACGTGGGCCGCGCCATCGATCCCGACGACCGTGAGCCCCACGCGCTGGTCGGCGCGAGGTTCCTCGACGCCATCGGACTGCACGACGTCGCCCCGATCGTCGCCCATCACTCGGGTGGCGCCGCCGAGGCTGCCGACCGCGGCCACACCTACTCGGGCGGCTGGCCTGCAGCCCCCGACCCCGACCTGGTGGCGCTGATCACCTACGTCGACCGGACCACCAGCCCCCGTGGCGACAGCGTCACCCTCGAGGAACGCCGAGCCGAACTCGCCTCGCGGTACGGCGCCGACGCGCCCCAGATGACGTGGTACGACCTGTCGCTGGTCGACGCACGGCGTGGCGCGCAGTTGTTCGGCAGTCGCCGCGTCGCACTCACCGCCTGATTCCCCTGCCGACCCCGTTCGGTCGGGGAACGACGAAGGGGCGCCGTCCCTTCGGACGACGCCCCTCTCGAGTCGGTGGATCAGACGAGCTCGACGCGAGCCATCTGCGCGTTGTCGCCCTGACGCGGGCTGAGCTTCAGGATGCGGAGGTAACCGCCATTGCGCTCGGTGTAGCGCGGCGCGACGTCGTTGACCAGCTTGTGGGTCATCTCCTTGTCACCGAGGTAGCCCTGGATCTGGCGGATGCGGTGCACGCGCATCGGGCCTTCCTCCTGAGCCTTCTTGGCCTTGGTGATGAGCTTCTCGGCGATGGGGCGCAGTGCCTTCGCCTTCGCTTCAGTGGTGACGATCGCCTCGGCGGCGATGAGCGACGCGGCCAAGTTGGCCATCATCAGCTTCTGGTGTTGCGAGCTGCCGCCGAAGTTGCGGGCCCGGCGAGGTGTTGCAGGCATTTCGTGTCTCTCCTAGTACTTCGTGCTCAGCCGCGCAGCGTCAAGCCGCGCTCATCGAGCTTCTGCTTCACTTCGTCGAGGCTCTTCTGCCCGAAGTTGGTGATGTTGAGCAGGTCGTCTTCCGTCTTCGTGAGCAGTTCGCCCACGGTGTTGATCTGGGCGCGCTTGAGGCAGTTGCGCGGGCGCTCGGACAGATCGAGGTCCTCGATGGGGAGGTCGAGATCGGGCGAGGTGCTCGCCGTGCTGGCCACTTCGCCGAGGGCCAGGCCCTGGGGCTCGTCGCTGAGGTTGGCGATGAGGTCGACCAGTGAGCGCAGGGTGTCGCCGGCCGAGGCCAGGGCTTCCTTGGGCTCGATGCTGCCGTCGGTCTCGATGTCGATCTCGAGTCGCTCGTAGTTGGTGTTCTGTTCGACGCGGGTGGGCTCGATGCTGAACATCACGCGACGCACCGGCGAGAAGATCGCATCGACCGGAATGACGCCGATGATGCGGTTCTGGCTGTCACGATCGCTCGACAGGTAGCCACGACCACGGCTGACCGTGAGGTCGAGCGCCAGGCGGGCCTTGCCGTTGAGCGACGCCAGGTGGAGGTCCTTGTTCAGGATCTCGACCTCGCTCGGGCACTTGATGTCGCCGGCGGTGATCTCGGCGGGGCCGCGCACGTCGAGGCGCAGGGTCACCTCGTCCTCGGACGTGCTGGTGAGCACGATGTCCTTGATGTTGAGGATGATGTCGGTCACGTCTTCGGCGACGCCGGCGATCGTGTCGAATTCGTGCAACGCATCGTCGAAACGGACAGTGACGATGGCCGCGCCGGGGATGCTGCTGAGCAGCATGCGGCGGAGCGAGTTACCGATGGTGTGGCCGTAGCCGGGCTCGAGGGGGCTGATGGCGAACCGCTGACGGTTGCCGACTTCCTCTTCGAGCGCTTCGACGGTGGGACGAGGGATGACGAGCATGAACGTTGCCTCTGGTACAGGGAAGGTGGCCGGATTACTTCGAGTACAACTCGACGATGAGCGATTCGCGCACGGGCACATCGATGTGCTCGCGCTGGGGCAGGTCGCGAACGGTGACCTGCTTGCCTGCATCGCCGACTTCGAGCCAGCCCACGACCGTGCGGTCGAGGACATCGAGGTTGTGTTGGATGACGATCATCTCGCGGGACTTGGGAGACAGCGAGATGACATCACCCTTCTTCACGCGATAGCTGCGGATGTCGACGCGCTTGCCGTTGACCTGGATGAGGCCGTGGCTGACGAACTGTCCCGCCTGCGGGCGGGTGCTGGCCCAACCGGCGCGGTACACGATGTTGTCGAGCCGCTGCTCGAGCAGACGCAGCAGGTTCTCGCCCGTGGGACCCTGCAGACGCACGGCCTCTTCGTAGGTGTTGCGGAACTGACGCTCGAGGACGCAGTAGATGTACTTCGCCTTCTGCTTCTCCTGCAGCTGGGCCAGGTACTCGCTGCCGGCGTTGCGGCGACGGGTGCGGCCGTGGGCGCCGGGCGGGAAGGGACGACGATCCAGCGCCTTGCGGCCCTTCTCGTTTTCGTAGATGTTGATGCCGAGGCGGCGCGAGACGCGCACCTTCGGTCCGGTGTAGCGAGCCATGTGATCAGGTCCTGCGACGCTTGGGCTGACGGCAGCCGTTGTGGGGAACGGGGGTGACATCCTTGATCGAGGTGACCTCGATGCCGGTGTTCTGGATGCTGCGGACGGCGGTGTCGCGGCCCGAACCCGGGCCCTTCACCTGCACTTCGACGCGGCGGAGGCCGTGCTCCATCGCCGCACGGGCTGCCTTCTCGGCGGCCATCTGAGCGGCGAACGGCGTGCTCTTGCGCGAGCCCTTGAAGCCGACGCCACCGGACGAGGCCCACGAGATGACGTTGCCCTCGGTGTCGGTGATCGAGACGATCGTGTTGTTGAACGAGCTCTTGATGTGAACGACACCGTTGGTGACGTTCTTGCGCTCGCGCTTGCGGGGGCGGCGACCGCCCGGCTTCGGCTTCGCCATTACTTCCTCACAGCCTTCTTCTTGTTGGCAACGGTCTTCTTCGGGCCCTTACGGGTGCGAGCGTTGGTGTGCGTGCGCTGTCCGCGGACCGGCAGGCCCTTGCGGTGACGGACGCCCTGGAGGCATCCGATCTCGATCTTGCGCTTGATGTCTTGCGCCACGTCGCGGCGCAGGTCGCCCTCGACCATGATGTTGGCGTCGACCCATGCGCGGATCTTGTTGATCTCGTCCTCGGTGAGGTTGCGAACCCGCTCGTTGGGGTTCAAGCCAGTGTCGACGCAGATCTTCTGCGCCGTGGGCTTGCCGATACCGAAGATGTAGGTGAGCGAGATCTCCAACCGCTTTTCGCGGGGAATGTCGACGCCGGAAATACGTGCCATCGTGCGTTCTTCTCTTTCAGCCCTGGCGCTGCTTGTGACGGGGGTTCTCGCAGATCACGCGCACGCTGCCATGGCGGCGGATGACCTTGCACTTCTCGCAAATTTTCTTGACGCTCGGTCGGACCTTCATGGTGACGTACTTTCTCGAGACTCTCGAACCGTGAACTGGGAACCTGGATTACTTGTATCGATATGTGATGCGACCTCGGGTGAGGTCGTAGGGAGTGAGTTCCACCTGCACCTTGTCGCCGGGGAGGATTCGGATGTAGTGCATCCGCATCTTCCCGGAGATGTGCGCCAACACCTTGTGACCGTTCTCGAGCTCGACCCGGAACATCGCGTTCGGGAGGGACTCGAGAATCGTGCCTTCCAGCACGATTGCGTCGTCCTTGGGCTTCGGCAGAACTGCCTCCTCGATCGATGGAATGAATGACGCCGTCACGGACTTGGCGTGCATGAACAGATGCACAGGCATGCCAAGGCTCGCGAGGGCCGAGTGGCAATGCTATCGCCCGCGAAACAGAACGCAAAGCCCCAGTTCCGCGCGATTTCCTTGCCGAACCTAGCGGGTGGAGGCCATGGGGACGGGTCATTCCGCCGGACAGGGCGTTCCAGCGCCTCTGAGCCCTGAAAATGGTACGCCGAACGGGGCCCGAACCGGTGACACTGGGCCGATGTCCACCGCCACCTCACGCTGGCGCGCCCTCGGCGCGCTGCTGCAGCCCGACGCTCGCCGTTGGGTGGGCCTCGGCGCGCTGGTGGGGTTGGCCTCGGCCATGACCCTGGCCGGGCCGCTGGTCGTGCGCCGAATCGTCGACATCGCGACGGCCTCGATCAGTGATGCCAGCGGCGGCGGGACCGACGCGGCGGGCCGTATCACGTCGCTCGCGCTGGCGTTCCTCGCCATCGCGGTGGTCACCCAGGTGATCCTCGTCGCCGTGGCCTGGTTCGCGACGACCACCGCGTGGCGCACGACGAACCAGATCCGCATGGACCTCGCCCGGCACGTCCTGGGCCTGGACCACGAGTTCCATCGCCGGCACACCCCCGGAGAACTGATCCAGCGAGTCGACGGCGACGTCACGTCGGTCAGTGACTTCCTCGGTCGCGTCGTCCCGAAGATCGCCGGCGCGATGACCATGATCATCGGCATGGTGGCCGTGCTCGTCGTCATCGACTGGCGGCTTGCGCTCGGCGCGCTCGTCTATCTGACGGCAGCGGGCTCGATCGTGGCTCGCGGACGACACCGCGCCGTCGGCGAGTCGAGCGACGAAATGGGCGCCTACGCCACGCTGTACGGCGGCATCGAGGAGCGACTCACCGCATCCGAGGACCTGCGTGCCAACGGCGCGGGTGCGCACGCGATGTGGCGCTTCGTCGACGAGAGCGCCGCGGCCATGCGCTCGGCGGTTCGCCGCGAGTCGGCGTTCCTCCGTCTGTGGTGGGCCGTGCAGGGCTCGGTGTCCGTCGGCACCGTCGTCGCACTGGCCGCCGGTGGAGCACTCGTCGCCAACGGTGCCATCACCATCGGCACGGCATTCCTCCTCTTCCAATACGCACTCCTCATCGAGCGTCCACTCGAGGAAGTCGTGCACCAGCTCGAGTTGGTGCAGAAGGCCAACGGCGCGATGGTGCGCGTCATCGACCTGCTGGCCGTCGAGGCCTCGGTGCTCGACGACGGCAGCACGTCACCGGCGCCCGGTCCGCTGTCGGTGCAGTTCGAGCACCTGTCCTTCGACTACGGCGACGGCGAGACGGTGCTGCAGGACATCGACCTCACGCTGGGAGCCGGCCGCTCCATGGGCATCGTCGGCCGCACCGGCAGCGGCAAGACCACGCTGTCGCGGTTGGTGCTGCGGCTCGTCGAGGCGACCGGCGGTTCGCTGCGGTTGAACGGTGTCCCCGTGCACGACGTACCCCTCGCCGAACTCCGTCGACGGGTGGCGATGATTCCCCAGGAGGTCGAACTGTTCTCCGGCACGCTCCGCGACAACGTCACGCTGTTCGATCCGGCGCCGTCCGACGCCGAGGTCGAGCGCGCGCTCGAACAGGCCGGACTGGCCGCGCTCGTCGCCGGTGGCATCCATCGCGAACTCGGCAGCGGGGGCGCCGGCCTGTCGGCCGGCGAGGCCCAACTGCTGGCGCTCGCCCGCGTCTGGCTGCGCGACCCCGACCTGGTGGTGCTCGACGAGGCCACAGCGCGAGTGGACCCCGAGACCGAGGCGCGCCTCGAGGTCGCGGTCGCCGAGCTCATGCGGGGACGCACGACGCTGGTCATCGCCCATCGGCTGAGCACCCTGCGGCACGTCGACGAGATCTTGGTGCTGCACGAAGGACGCATCCTCGAACACGGCAGCCGCGACGCACTCGCCGACGACCCCAT
>JANOET010000166.1:0-6459 GCA_031413415.1 Acidimicrobiaceae bacterium | reverse complement strand
GACACGGTCGTTGCGTCGACGCAGCAACTGGCGCGCCTCGAGCGTCTTCATCACCCCGGTCAATGTCGCTGCCGTCACCCCCGCCTCGGATGCCAACGACCGGGCGTCCTTTTCGCCCCACACGCGCAGCACGAACAGCGTGGTGAACGCGCTCCACGACAGCTCGTGCTGGGCGAGGATGTTGTTCTCCATGTGGTTGCGCACTGCGGTGGCCGCACGGAAGATGTTGCTCACTGCGGCCAATGCCTGCAGGTCGAGATCGAGTCCGGTGAACGCTGCGCGCACATCGCGCTCAGCGCGCACGGTGTCGCTGTGATCGTCGCTGGCGAACAGTCGAGGCACGGTCAACTCCGCATCGTCGTCAACTCGGCGGCGATGAGGTCGCGCACCCGTTCACGCAACGCGGGGATGTCGTCCTTCGTCAGCCCCTCGGTGGGGATCGGCTCGAGCACCCGTACCTCTGCGTTCGTGACGTTCATCTTCCAGCTGCCGGCCTGCAATGCCTCGAACGTGCCGTCCACGACCAGAGGCAGTATGGGCGCCTGATGCTCGATGGCCAGGCGGAACGCGCCGTCCTTGAACTCGCCGAGCGAGCCGTCGCGTGTGCGTGTGCCCTCGGGGAACAGCATCACACTGACCCGCTTCTCCAGGCGATCGTTGCAACCGTGCATGGCCGACACGATGCTCTGCTTGTTGCCACGGATGAGGCGAACGTCTCCGGCCATGGACATCAGCCACCCGACCAACGGAATCTTGAACATGCTCTCCTTCGAGAGCCACTTCATCTCCCACGGCAGGTGCGAGATGAGCAACATGTCGACGAAGCTCTCGTGGTTGCTGAGCACCACGTACGGCCGACGGGGGTCGGTGATCGTCACGCCCGACACACGGAAACGCCACAGTGGGTTGAACCAGTTGTGCACCACGCAGAGCTTGCGGAACAACCAACCCGGCCAATAGCGGCCCTTGTCGAACGGTGCCGTGACCGCCCACACCAGGGCGACCATGGGTACCCAGAGGATGACGATGATCCCGAGCACGAACCACGCCCAGGCGGAGAAGATCGTCCTGGACACGGGGTTGCCCAGGACCCGTCGACGCAGCGTAGACACGGCCATAGGGCCTCCATGGTGGCACGTTCGGTTCACCGCGGAAGACCCCTAGTGTGCTGGTGGTGCGTATATGGCCAGCTCTCTGCACCCTGGGGGTGCTGCTCGCAGGTTGCGGGTCGGACGACGCGTCCGGCGGCACCTCGGCGTTCGAGCGCCTGATTGCCGCGTCGGTGCTCGGCGCGTGGCGAGCGACCGGCGACGACACCATCGAGGTCTGGGTCTGCCAGGTGCCGGCCGACACCGACGCCCCCCTGTACGGCGACCTAGCGCTGCGCGCCGACTTCACTCCCGCGTCGCTGGTCGACACGATCACTCCGCGGGTTGCGACGTACTACGCCACCATCTCGCACGGTCGCTACCAACCGGTCTTCGTCGCTGGCGGAACGGTGGCGATGGGCGCCGCGGACGAGCCGGCCGACTGCGCCGAAGCCGCGCTCGACGCCGCAGCATCGACCAGCCGGGCGGTGCTGCTCGTGGCCGACGCCGAGCACGCCGAAGATCAGCCCGGCGGCTTCGGCAGCAGCGGCGCTGCGGCGGCGGGTGTCGAGGCGTCGAACAACCGCCGCTGGGCGTACGTGGGCGCCAACGACTTCAGTGCCGATTGGGACGGCGATCCGCCGATGGACCTGGTCCAGCACGAACTCGGGCACATCCTGGGTTGGGTGCACAGCGGTACCGACATCAACCCTCCGTTGCGCTACACGAGCGCGCTCGACGTGATGAGCGACAGCGCATCACCGCGGGCGGTCGACCCTGCACGGCGCGACGGCCCTGACACCATCGGCGTGCAACGTGTGATCTCGGGGTGGCTGACGGCCGCCGATGCCGTCGTCGTGCGGCAGGCGAAGGAGGTCGAACTGTCACCCTCGACCGCGGATGTCGGCGGGGGTGGCCGCCCGCGCATGGCCGTGATCCCGCTCGACCAACGCTCGTTCCTGACGATCGAACTGCTGTCGAACGACGGCTTCCACGATCACCTGCCGGTCGGTGGGCTCGCAGTGCACCGCGTCACCATCGGCGGCGACGACCTGCCAGCCACCATCGATCCGCTCAACGGCGATCCAGGGCACACGGCACTGTTGCAGCCCGGCGAGTCGTTGACATCCGACGGTTGGCGGGTGACGGCATCCGACGACGGAGTCGTGGACCTTCGACCTGCATCGTGATCAGTACGCGGCGCGGCCCGTACGCTGGCACTCGATGTCTGATCGTGCGCCACATCTCACCGCCAAGCTCCAGGGCTTCGGTACCACGATCTTCGCCGAGATGTCGCAACTCGCCGTTGCCACGAACAGCGTCAACCTGGGCCAGGGTTTCCCCGACTCGGACGGACCGCGAGTCGTGCTCGACGCGGCGATCGATGCGATCAACGGTGGCTTGAACCAGTATCCGCCCGGCCCGGGAATGCCCGTGCTGCGGCAGGCCATCGCCGAGCATCAAGAACGCTTCTACGGTCTGCGCTACGACCCCGATGGCGAGATCCTCGTCACCGCTGGTGCGACCGAAGCGTTGGCCGGCGCCCTGCTCGGGTTGCTCGACACGGGCGACGAGGTCGTGACGCTCGAGCCGATGTTCGACAGCTACGCCCCGTGCATCGCCATGGCCGGCGCGATCACCAAGCCCGTCACCATCCGCCCGCCTCACTACGGCATCGACCCCGACGAGCTGCGTGCCGCGATCACACCCAAGACCAAGCTCATCCTGTTCAACTCGCCGCACAACCCCACCGGCCGCGTGTTCACCCGCGAGGAAGTGCAGTTGATCGCCGACCTGGCCATCGAGCACGACCTGCTGGTCGTCACCGACGAGGTGTACGAACACCTCGTGTTCGACGGCGCCGACCACGTCGCTCTGGCGTCGCTGCCGGGCATGCGCGAGCGCACCCTCGTCGTCTCCAGTGGCGGCAAGACGTTCAACACCACCGGCTGGAAGATCGGCTGGGTCTGCGGTCCGGCCGCACTGGTGGCAGCCGTCCGCACGGCCAAGCAGTTCCTCACCTATGTCAACGGCGGGCCCTTCCAACCCGCGATCGCGGTTGGGCTGGGACTCCCCGACTCGTTCTACGCCGACCTCGCCGCCGACCTGCAGGCCAAGCGCGATCGACTGACGCCGGGCCTGGTCGATGCCGGCTTCACCGTCTTCCCCACGAGTGCCACCTACTTCGTCACCGTCGACATCCGTCCGCTCCAGCCCGACGGCGACGGCATGGCGTTCTGTCGTCGCCTCCCGCACGTGGTGGGCGTGGTGGCCATTCCCACCGAGGTGCTGTACCTGAACCAGCACGAGGGCCGCCACCTGGTGAGGTTCGCGTTCTGCAAGCGGCTCGACGTGCTCGACGAGGCCGTGGAGCGGCTCAAGCGCCTTGGATGAGCTGCTGAAACGGTTCGCATACGGCCGAGACGCCAGTGCCCGTTTCGGTTGAATGACCGTCAGGAGTCGGTCACCATTCACGCGAATGGCAGGACCGGGCTCAGCGTCGATCGGGAAGGAAGCGGAATCGGTCGCGCACCGCCGCCACCCGTGCTGGCTCGATGTCGGCGAACAGGATGGTCTCGCCCTGCGACCCGGTGGCGAGCAACTCGCCCAGGGGGTCGACGACCCGGCTGTCGCCGACGTACTGCAGGCCGCCGCCCTCGCCGACCCGATTGCAGCCCACCACGTACGCCTGGTTCTCGATCGCACGGGCCTGCAGCAGGGCCATCCAGTGCTGGCGCCGCGGTTCTGGCCAGTTGGCCGGCACCAGGTAGAGGTCGGTGGTGGGAGCCAGTCCCCAGAACTCGTCGGCGAAGCGAAGGTCGTAGCACACGAACGGACTGATCCGTACGCCCTCGATCTCGACCTGCACCAGGCGATCGCCTGCTCGAAAGTGTGCGTCCTCGCCGCCGAAGGTGAACGGGTGGATCTTGTGATAGCGGTGCACCGTGCCGTCGGGGCCGGCCAGCACGAAGCTGTTCGCCGGCCGCCGGTCGGCAGGGTCGCTGTCGGCGGGGATCTCGGGGCAGCTACCGCAGACCCACACGCCGTGCTCGGCCGCCTGCTCGCGCAGGAAGGTCGACGACGGACCGCCCTCGGGTTCGCCCAGGTGAGGGTTGTCGACGGCGAAGCCGGTCGAGAAGGTCTCCGTGAGGAGCACCAACCGCGCCCCACCCGCGGCGGCAGCGGCAATCATTGGCGCCAATCGACGAAAGTTCTGGTCGCGGTCGTTCCAAATGATGTCGTGCTGCACGGCCGCGAGTCGCATGTCGAAATCGTACTCGGTGCCGAGAAATCACCTAGGGTGACACCGATGCAGGAACTCCGCACCGAACCGCGACAGCGTCGGAGCCAACAGTCCATCGATGCGATCCTCGACGCAGCCGAGAGCCTCATCGCCGATCAGGGACAGGTGGGGTTCACCGCGAACGAGCTCGCCGCAGCCGCGGGCATGTCCATCGGACGGGTCTACTACTGGTTCCCCGACATCGCCGCCGTCGTCCATGCGCTCGTCGAACGCAGCGCAGTGCGCATGGCGCAGATCTTCGGTGAGTCCGTGCAGAACCAGCACGCCACCACCACGCCGCTTCTGCTGCAGCGATCCATCCGCGCCATGTGCGTGTACGTCGAACAGAACCCCGCCGCTGTCGCGCTGTGTCTCACCGGTGGAGCCGACGGTCCCGGTCGGGTCATGAACGATCGCCTCGTCGAGTTCGCCACCGCGCTGGTGCGCGATCGCGTCCCCGGCATTCCCGAGCCCGAGGTCGAGATCTCGGCGCGCACGGCGGTGGGCATCACGCTCGGCATGCTCAACGGCTACAACCAGGTCGCCCCCGAGTTCCGGCCGTACATCGAGCAGGAACTCGTGTACGTGCTGTCGGCGTACCTCTACGCCCGCTTCCCACCGCCCGACGACTTCACGTGGACCGCACCCGATCGTGCCGTCCAGCCGTCGCGTCCGTCGCGTCGTGATTTCACCGAGTCCGCCCGTGTGTGGCCGGCACTCGCCCCCGATCAGCCGAGTTGACCCGGTCCGGACGTCAACGGCATCGCCAGCAGGCTGACGGTCTTCGTCCCCTCGTCGGTGTCCTGCTGGCCCACCTCGCGAAATCCCACCTTCGCATGGAACTGCAACGATCGCTCGTTGCGGGGCCGGATGTTCACCTCGCACAGCAGCACCGGACGGACATCGGTCAGGCGCTGCCGCAGTTCGGCGTAGAACGCTCGACCAATGCCATGCCGACGGAAGTCGGGGTGGACCGCGATGCGGTCCAGGTAGGCGAAGTCGGCGTAGCGACCGCTGAACCACGTGTAGTTCAGGCTGGCGTAGTCCTGGCCGGGACCCATCGTCCAGCAGAAGCCCGCGAACGCCCCGTCGACCTCGGCAGTGAGTGCCAACTCGCTGATGCCGAGCAAGCGCCACGCGGCTGCCTCGTCGAGTGGGTTCACGTCGGGGACGCAGGCGTTGTTCAGCGCCAACGCAGCGGGCACGTCGTCGGCGTCGAACGGTCGGATCAGCACGGCCGACGAGACTAGCCAGCGGGATGGTCGTAGCCTTTGCTCATGCTGTTCCGCCAGAAGACCGAGATGGTGACGCCCGAGGCCGCCCTGCCGGGTCGCACCGATCAGACCATGCCGGTGCCCGAGCGCCACTTCGTGCTCGACGCGCCCCTCACCGGCCCCTGGCCGGAGGGAACGCAGACCGCAGTGTTCGGTCTGGGCTGCTTCTGGGGGGCCGAGCGCAAGTTCTGGCGGACGCCGGGCGTGTACACCACCGCCGTCGGCTACGCGGGCGGCCACACCCCGAACCCCACGTACGAAGAGACGTGCAGCGGACGAACCGGCCACACCGAGGCCGTGCTGGTCGTGTTCGACCCCGCCGCGGTGAGCTTCGAGGCCCTGCTGAAGGTGTTCTGGGAGAACCACGACCCGACGCAGGGAATGCGCCAGGGGAACGACATGGGCACGCAGTACCGCAGCGCGATCTACACCACCGACCCGTCGCAGGTGGCATCCGTCGACGGCAGCAGGGCGATGTTCCAGGAGCGCCTGCGCGCCGCCGGGTACGGCGACATCACCACCGAGATCGCTCCGCTCGACCACTTCTTCTACGCCGAGCCCTACCACCAGCAGTACCTGGCGAAGAACCCGAACGGGTACTGCGGCATCGGTGGCACCGGCGTCAGCTGCCCCATCGGCCTCACCGCCTGACCCACCCGAAAACCCCAAACCCGAAATTCGGAGCCAACCTTGCGCAGAGCGCAACGTTGAGCCCGAATTTCAGGTCTTGGGGGGTGATGAGTTGACGTTCCAGCCGGATTCACGGATGGCGTCGCCGTCGGCGTCGAGGGGTCGGCCTGACCAGCGCAGTTGG